>MNZP01000191.1 GCA_001873675.1 Syntrophaceae bacterium CG2_30_49_12
CTGAAGGTCTATCACCTGATTTCAAGGAGCAAGTATGGACTTATGGTCCAGATGCTGGCAGGATTGATCACCTATATCCTCCTGGCCATCTACTGCCATGACCAATATCATGAAAAGGTTTCCGTCAAACGCTTCAGGGAAATCTCTATAAATATCCGCAACGAAATGAGCATCAAGGATATTGTGAACCAAACCGGCGTATGGTGGTATCAACCGCCAAACCAGGATCAATCATATGCAAAATCCTAACCGGACATTACTGGGTTGAGGTAGGGGAATGTTTCAAGACTTCCTGCGGACGTATTACGCCATCCCCCCGATTTTCGGTTTTTTTGTCCTCACCTGTCTTGCCTTGATTTCCTTTCTCCGGCGCAGGAAAAACCGCACAAACATCTTATTCTCGGGAATATGTATCTTAGGCGCCTTCATCAATGCCGATATTGCCCTCGTTTCCATGATTCCAGACAGAACACTGGCTCTCAGGATGGACAGAGGAACATACCTTTTCTTTGTCTTCAGCCTGCCCCTTTATATTCAGTTTGTCCATTCCTTCCTCTGTATTTCGAGACGAAAATGGCTTGAGTATCTCGCCTATATGTGCAGCCTGCTCTTCCTTTTTTTCATTCCCGGCGACCTTTTCATCAGTGGATTCCATTATTACAACTTTGGAACGATTGCCAAGGGGGGGCCAGCGTATCATGCCTTCTCAGTGATAGCCGCCTTTACAGTAATCTACTGTATTTTTACCCTGTTCATGGGGATGAGAAAAGCGAAAGATAATTACCAGAAGAACAGGATAAAGTATATCTTCGGTGGAGTGGGTTTCACAGGCCTTTTGCTCGCCTTCGACACCCTGCCGGTCAGTGGTTTTAACATTTATCCTCTGGGTAATTTTAATTTTATCCCCTCCATCTTCCTGGCCATTGGGGTACTCAAATATGATCTCCTGGATATCGGCACGGTGATAAGAAGGGGAACGATCTATTTTATCCTCACCGGTATCCTTACCATCTTTTATGTATTGATCATCTACTTATTCAACGCCTTCTTTATGGGATATGGGGATAACACCAACTCCGTAATCCTCCCCCTTGTTCTTGCTTTAATGATGGTCCTGTTGTTCAATCCCCTCAAGGAAAAGGTTCAGACATTTATAGATAATCTTTTCTACAGGGGAAAATATGATTACCAGAAGTTCTTGAGAGAGATGAGCACGGAAATGACATCTCTGTTGAGATTTTACCAGATCAAAAACCTTTTACTACAATCCATCACCGCCTCTTTACAGGTCACCAATGTCAGCCTCTTGATCCATGATAGCGAGAAAAGACATTTCCAGCTTTATATAAATGGGAATGAATTGCCGGATGGGGCGGGACAGGACTTGTTTGATGATAATCATCCCATCGTTGCGTTTTTTACGGTGCACAAAAGACCATTAACTAAATCCCTCCTTGAAGAGAAGCCACCTGCCCATCCGGTTGAGAAAGATCAGATCTTTCATGTTTTCAACGTGATGCATGCATCATTGATTATTCCCATGATCTCGAGGAATAGAGTGATCGGCATGATCGCCCTGGGACAGAAGAAATCGGGGGAGCTATTTGTTCATGAGGACCTGGAGCTTCTCACCACTATTGCAAACCAGAGTGCAACGGCCATAGAGAATGCGAGGACCTACGAAGAGTTTGAAAAGCTCAATCTTGATCTGGAAGGGGAAGTGGAAAAAAGAACAGCCGCTCTCCGCCAGGCATTGGAAGAAAAAGAGAAAACACAGCAGCAGCTTATCCAGTCGGAGAGTCTTGCGGCAATTGGGCAACTCGTTGCCGGCACGGCCCATGAACTGAATAACCCCTTGTCCAGCGCCTCAAGCCTCATTCAGACCGGTATAGATTATATCAATGAATGGGAGGTTGGGAGAGGAAACCGGGACGAGGTATTGGATGACATGATGTTTTCATTAAAAGAGTTGAAGCGGGCCGGGGATATCGTAAGAAGTTTGCTGGATATCTCCCGCCAGAAAGAGACATACATCGAACCTGTTAATATCGTCGTCGCCATTGATGATGCCCTGAGGGTTTTGTACAATCAATACAAATATCTTCATGTTGAAATTGAAAGAAAATTTGCCGAAAATTTGCCGGAGGTAGAGGGAAACTTTGCTAATCTGGGCCAGGTATTCATCAATGTGATCAAAAACGCCCTGCAATCGTTGCCTGAGGAAGGCGGTAAAGTTACACTTACCACAGGTTACAGGAGTAAAACAGATACCGTCGTTATCGAATGTCAGGATACCGGAGAGGGAATTCCCTGCGGTGAACTTAATGACATTTTCAAACCCTTTTTTACAACCAAACCGGTTGGCAGGGGGATAGGATTGGGTTTGTATATATCTCATGAGATTATTAAAAGACATGGAGGAGTCATTTACGCTGCAAGTGAGGTAGGTAAAGGGTCTACCTTTACGATAGAACTGCCCTGCAGGAGGAGGGGAATCAAATAATAAATCCCGGCAACAAATTTTGTCTGGCCACAGAGTTTGAGCCAAAGGGCGACCAACCGCGGGCGATTGCGCAGTTGGCCGAGGGGCTGGAAAGAGGAGATGAGCATCAGGTACTCCTCGGAGTGACAGGATCGGGTAAGACCTTTACCATTGCCAATGTGATCCAGGCCGTTCAAAGACCCGCCCTGGTCATTGCCCATAACAAGACCTTAGCCGCCCAGCTTTACGAGGAATTCAAGTCCCTCTTTCCCGAAAACGCCATTGAGTATTTTGTCAGTTATTATGACTATTATCAGCCCGAGGCTTATATCCCCAGTACAGACACCTATATTGAAAAAGACTCGGCGATCAATGAAGATATTGATAAGCTGCGCCACTTAGCCACCTATTCCCTCCTGGAGCGTAATGACGTCATCATTGTCGCCAGCGTCTCCTGTATCTATGGACTCGGTTCTCCCGAGGCCTATTACGGTATGCTGCTCACGGTGGAAAAGGGTATGGAACTCCCCCGGGACGAGATGCTCCGGAGGCTTGTTGAGATCCAGTATGTACGCAACGACATTGATTTCCATCGGGGCGCCTTCCGTTGCCGGGGTGATGTGGTGGAAATCTTTCCCCCCTACGAGGAAGACAGGGCGATCAGGATAGAGTTTTTCGGAGATATCATAGAATCCATCTCTATGGTAGATCCTCTCAGGGGAAAGAAGTTGGATCATCTTCAGAAGATAGCCATCTACCCCGGTAGTCACTATGTAACAACGAGGGACGACATGAGAAGGGCCATCGTCTCCATCAAGAATGAATTAGAGGTTAGACTTGAGGAGTTGATTGCACAGAACAAACTGCTTGAGGCCCAGCGGCTGGAGCAGCGGACCAGATTCGACATTGAAATGATGGAAGAGATGGGCTACTGCCGGGGTATCGAAAATTATTCCCGTCATCTCACCGGTAGAAAACCGGGAGAGCCTCCCCCCACCCTGATAGAGTATCTCCCCTGTAATGCCCTGATCATTATTGATGAGAGTCACGTTACCGTACCCCAGTTGGGGGGCATGTACAGGGGTGACAGGTCGCGTAAGGAATCCCTTGTCAATTATGGTTTTCGACTTCCCTCCGCCCTTGATAACCGTCCCTTAATGTTTAAAGAATATGAGAGCTTTCGCTATCAGAGGATCTATGTTTCCGCTACCCCTGCCGACTATGAGTTAAAGAAAGCCGGTGGAAGGGTGGTGGAGCAGATTATTCGGCCAACCGGCCTGATGGATCCGGAGATTATCGTGAAACCGGCCCATTATCAGGTTGACGATCTTCTCGGGGAAATCCGCGAAAGGGAAGGGAAGGGCGAGCGGGTCCTGGTCACCACTCTCACTAAGAGAATGGCAGAAAACCTCACTTCCTACTACCAGGGTCTCGGGGTCAGGGTGAGGTATCTCCATTCCGATATCCATACCCTGGAGCGGGTAAATATTATCCGGGATCTGAGACTTGGTAAGTTTGATGTCCTAATAGGGGTAAATCTTTTACGTGAGGGGCTCGATATTCCGGAAGTTTCTCTGGTAGCCGTTCTCGATGCCGATAAAGAGGGTTTTCTGCGCTCTGAGCGATCACTGATACAGACCAGTGGAAGGGCTGCCAGAAATGTATCAGGCCAGGTCATCATGTATGCCGATAAGGTAACTGACTCGATAAGGGCATGTCTTCTTGAGACGAAGAGAAGGAGAGCGGTTCAACAGCGACACAATGAGGAACACCATATCACACCTTCGACCATCAAAAAATCCATCTATAATATCCTGTCCTCGATTTACGGGGCCGATTATGTGACGGCGCCTGTAGTCTCGGAAGAGATGGGGGCATACAGCTCAGAGGTAGATATTACCTCCAGGATCACGCAATTAAGAGAGAAGATGAAAAGCGCGGTGAAAAATCTTGAGTTCGAAAAGGCGGCGGCGCTGCGCGATCAGATCAGGGAACTTTCCAACCTGGCGCTGAAATTAGGAGGTATAGAAAATGAGAATTAGCAAACTGCGGAATATCGGGATTGTAGCGCACATTGACGCCGGTAAAACAACGGTAACGGAGAGGATTTTGTTCTATACCGGCACGACGCGGACAATGGGAGAGGTCCATGACGGCGAGGCCACGATGGACTTCATGAAGCAAGAACAGGAACGCGGTATCACCATCGCCTCGGCTGCTATCACGTGCCATTGGGATGAGCATCAGGTCAATATTATTGACACCCCCGGCCATGTGGACTTCACCATGGAGGTAGAACGCTCGATGAGAGTACTGGACGGAATTGTTGCCGTCTTCTGCGCCGTCGGTGGTGTGGAGGCTCAAAGTGAGACCGTCTGGGGGCAAGCGGATCGTTACCGGGTGCCACGGATCTGCTTCGTCAACAAGATGGACCGTCCCGGTGCAGATTTTTTTGATGTTCTCAAGCAGTTGGACGACCGCCTGGATGCCGGCGCAGTCCCCTATCAGATCCCGATCGGCACGGAAGAAAATTTCTCCGGCGTCATAGACCTGGTGCGCATGAAGTTCTATACCTTTCCGGATGGTATGTTGCAGGAAGGTGAAATCCCGGCCGCGTACCGGCCTGATGCTCAGTCCCGGCACCAGCAACTTTTAGAAAAACTCGCCGAATTTAATGATGAGTTGGCAGAGTTATACCTCGAAGATAAAGCTATTCCGGAAGCGATGATCCGGACGGTGACGCGCTACTGTGTGGTGCATTCGCTGATTACGCCGGTGTTCTGCGGCGCGGCCTACAAGAATATCGGCATTCAGCCGCTGCTGGATGCGATTGTGTCCTATCTGCCCAGTCCTCTGGACAAAGGGGCAGTTGTCGGCGTGGATCCGACTGACACGGCAAAAACTCTTTTGCGTCAGCCCTCTACCAGCGAACCGTTTTCGGGACTCGTTTTTAAGATCATTTACGACCTTTACGTGGGACAGCAAACTTTCGTCCGGACATACTCCGGCGTATTGAAAACAGGCGATTTCGTATTGAACATTACCACAGGCAAGAAAGAGCGCATCAGCCGTATCCTGCGCATCCATGCCAAGGACCGCAGTGAAATACCGGAAGTTGGACCGGGTGACATCGTGGCCCTGGTTGGATTGAAAAACACTTACACCAGCCATACGCTCTGCCATCCGGAAGCGCCAATGCTGCTTTCGACAATCAAGGTTCCCGATCCGGTCATCAGCGTCAAGGTAAGCACGGGGAGCCGCCAGGAGAAGGAAAATTTACACCAGGCCCTGCGCAGGATGGCGATGGAGGATCCGTCTTTTGCCGTGCGGAATGTAGAACGTACAGGTGAAACGGTTATCGCCGGCATGGGCGAACTGCACCTCGAAATAATCGTAGACCGGCTGAAAACGGACTTCAAAGTCGAAGCAGTAGCGGGCAGGCCATCTGTTGAGTACCGGGAGACAATTGCAGGCGAGTATCAGTATGATTACAAGTTCGTCAAGCAAACCGGCGGCCGCGGCCAATATGCCCACACCGTTATTCGGGTCGAACCTAATCCTGGTTGCGGGTTTGAGTTCATTAACCATGTCACCGGGGGGCGTATCCCGGCCGAGTTCATTACGGCAGTCCACAAAGGCGTCAAAAATACTCTTGTGGAAGGCATTATGGCTGATTACCACGTGGTGGACGTGCGTGTCATTCTCTTAGACGGCAGTTATCATCAGGTAGACAGTTCCGACCTTGCCTTTCAAACCTGTGCCAGCATCTGTTTCAAAGAAGCGTTTAAGCGGGCCACTCCGCAACTACTGGAACCGATTATGCTGCTGGAGATTGCCACACCGGACGAATATATCGGGGATACCGTTGGCGATTTGCATCGCCGCCGCGGCAGGGTGCTCAATATGCGCCGCTACCGCAAGGGTTCCCAGAAGATCTCTGCGGAGGCGCCTTTACGGGATCTTTTCGGCTATGCTACTACTCTGCGCTCGCTTTCCGCAGGCCGTGCCAGTTACTCCATGGAAATAGGACGCTACAGCCCCTTACCGGAAAAGCTCCAGGAAGAGGTACTAACAGAGGCACATAAAAGGATGCGAGGCGAGGAATAGTTACGTTTTTTATAAAAATTTTTTTCTATATCTTGACATAATGGAATTTATGCTTTATATATAAAAAATACTTTTCTTAACGAAAAATAAGGTGTCTTAATTATTAAATATAAAAATTAAACAAAGAAAGGAGAGATGGGAGCATGAAGATCAGACCATTGCAGGACAGAGTGATTGTAAAACGTTTGGAGGAAGAAGAAAAGACAAAGGGTGGAATAATTATCCCTGATACGGCAAAGGAAAAACCTATCGAGGGTAAAGTTATCGCCGTTGGCAAGGGGAAAACCTCTGATGATGGCAAGCTGATAGCGCTGGATGTCAAAGTCGGTGACAAGGTGCTCTTCAGCAAGTATGGCGGCACGGAAGTCAAGATAGACGGTGTGGAACATCTCATCATGAGGGAAGACGATATTCTGGGAATCATAGAAAAGTAATAACTTGACGATAAGGAGGGTAGTTTAATGGGAGCAAAGATACTTCAATACGATGAAGAAGCAAGGAAATCAATTCTCAGGGGTGTCAATGCCCTTGCGGATGCAGTGAAAGTGACCCTTGGTCCGAAGGGCAGGAATGTAATCCTGGATAAGGCATTTGGTTCACCTCTAGTCACGAAAGACGGAGTGACGGTGGCCAAGGAGATAGAACTGGAAGATAAGTTTGAGAACATGGGCGCCCAGATGGTCAGGGAAGTGGCCAGCAGGACCAGCGATGTGGCTGGTGACGGCACGACGACAGCCACGCTTCTCGCCCAGGTGATATACCGGGAAGGAGCCAAGAGCGTTGCCGCGGGAAGTAACCCGATGGATATAAAGAGAGGTATTAATAAAGCCGTTGACGTGGTAGTCAAGGAACTGGTCAAGTTGAGCAAACCAACGAAGGACCAGAAGGAGATTGCTCAGGTAGGAACGATTTCTGCCAATAATGACGCGACAATCGGTGAAATTATCGCCGAGGCCATGGGAAAGGTCGGGAAAGAAGGGGTTATTACCGTAGAAGAGGGGAAGGGGCTGGAAACAGAGCTGGAGATCGTGGAAGGCATGCAGTTTGACAGAGGTTATGTCTCTCCATATTTCGTAACCAACGCAGAAAAGATGGAGGTAAGTCTTGATGATTGTTACATTCTTATCAATGAGAAGAAGATCAGCGGCATGAAGGATCTCCTTCCCATTCTGGAACAGATCGCCAAGATGGGAAAACCCCTCCTGATTATTGCCGAAGATATTGAGGGAGAAGCCCTGGCGACCCTTGTGGTCAACAAGCTTCGTGGTACCCTCCATGTCGCCGCCGTCAAGGCTCCTGGGTTTGGCGACAGGAGAAAGGCGATGCTGGAAGATATCGCCATCCTGACCGGAGGAAAGATGATTTCCGAGGATATGGGCGCCAAACTTGAAAATGCAAGAGTAGAGGATATGGGTCGGGCGAGGAAAATTACCATTGACAAAGATAACACGACCATTATTGACGGTGCAGGCGACAGGGCTGACCTTGAAGGCAGGGTCAAGCAGATCAGGGCCCAGATAGAGGAATCGTCATCCGATTACGATAAGGAAAAACTTCAGGAAAGACTGGCGAAGTTGGTCGGTGGTGTTGCCGTCATCAAGGTCGGCGCCGCCACGGAGACAGAGATGAAAGAGAAAAAGGCCAGGGTCGAGGATGCACTCAACGCAACCCGTGCCGCTGTGGAAGAGGGAATCGTTCCCGGTGGTGGCGTGGCCTGCCTCCGCACATTACCCGCCCTCGATAAGATGAAACTGGAACATGATGAACAGGTAGGCGTTAATATCGTCAAGAAAGCCCTCGAAGAGCCGTTGAAAATGATCGCCGCCAACGCCGGTCTGGAGGGGAGCATTGTGGTGGAAAAGGTTAAGGAAAAAAAGGGCGCTTTTGGATTCAATGCCCAGACCGATGAGTATGAAAACATGATCGAAGCCGGCGTCATTGATCCGACCAAGGTGACAAGATTCGCCCTGCAAAATGCCGCCAGCGTGGCTTCTTTGATGCTTACCACCCAATGCATGATTGCTGATAAACCGGAAGAAAAAGGCGCCATGGCGATGCCCGGCATGCCTCCCGGAGGGGGATACCCCGGCATGTAAGAAAAAGTAATGAGTTGCTGTTTTTAAATAACCAGCGAAAAAGCCCCCTGCCATTGAGGTGGGGGGCTTTTTTATGTTACTTCTACTTGAAAGCGGTATGTTTCTATGATAACTTCCAATAAAAACCAGTCATCAGTCGTAAGTCGTAAGTCAACTGAACGCTTGCGAAGGGAGTATTACATGGACTACAAAGATAGTTTGAATCTGCCGCAGACAGATTTTCCCATGAAGGCGAATCTTTCCCAGAAGGAACCGGAAATGCTCAAGATGTGGGAAGAGATGCACATTTATGAGAAGATTAGAGAGGTATCAAAAGGGAGAAAGGTCTATATACTACATGATGGTCCACCTTATGCCAACGGAAATATCCACCTTGGCACCGCATTAAATAAGGTTATCAAGGATATGGTGATCAAAGCAAAAAATATGGCCGGCTTTGACAGCATTTTTGTTCCGGGATGGGATTGTCATGGTCTTCCCATCGAGCACCAGGTTGATAAAAAACTGGGGGAGGGACGTCATAGTATGTCCCAGGCGGAAAAAAGGCGTTTCTGCCGGCGCTATGCCGAGAAATATGTAGATATCCAGAGGGAGCAGTTCAAGCGGTTGGGTGTATTCGGCGATTGGGAAAACCCTTACCTGACCATGGCCTACGATTATGAGGCGACAACCGTGGAGGAACTGGGGAAACTATTTCTTGCGGGAAGCGTCTATAAGGGGAAAAAACCGGTGTACTGGTGCGCCTCCTGCAAGACCGCCCTGGCGGAGGCGGAAGTCGAATATGCCGATCATTCCACGCCTTCCATCTATGTCAAATTCCCGATGGTATCGGATATATCCCCTGTGCGTCCTAAATTGAAGGGAGAGAAGATCAGTGTCGTCGTCTGGACGACGACCCCCTGGACGATTCCTGCCAACCTGGCAATCGCCTTACACCCCGAGTTTTGTTATGTAGCCGTGAAGGTTGCCGGCGAGGTCCTCATCATAGCGAAGGAGCTGATGGAGCGGTGCCTGGCCGCCTTCGGTTATGGCGATAAAGTCTGTGAAGTTTTAGATGAGTTTTCCGGTGCGGCAGTGGAAGGACTGAGATGCAGGCATCCCTTGATAGATCGTGAAAGCATTCTCATCCTGGCCCCTTTTGTCGTGCTTGACACGGGGACCGGATGTGTCCATATCGCCCCGGGTCACGGGCAGGAGGATTACGAGATCGGCATGAAATATGGCCTCCCGAACTATGCCCCTGTTGACGATGACGGTAACTTTACCTCCGATGTCCCGGACTTTTACGGTCAGTTTGTCTTTGCCGCCAATGCGGGAATTGCCAAGAAATTGGGGGAAGCCGGCGCCCTTCTCGGATCTGCCGAGGTTGTTCACTCCTATCCCCACTGCTGGCGATGTAAAAATCCGATCATCTTCCGCTCCACCGAACAGTGGTTTATTTCCATGGAGAAAAATGACCTGAGAGAAAAGGCCCTCCGTGCCATAGACTCTGTGGAGTGGATCCCGGCCTGGGGACGTGACCGGATTTACGGGATGATCGAGAACCGCCCCGACTGGTGTATTTCCCGCCAGCGGTCATGGGGAGTTCCGATCACGATGTTCTACTGTGACCACTGTGGGAATGAGTTCCTGACGGAAGAGATCCTCGCCCATGTGGTGGAACTGGTCGGACAGCACGGCGCCGATGTATGGTTTGAGAAGGAACCGCAAGACCTGATGCCTGCCGGTCAAGTCTGTCCCGTTTGCCGGAAAAACAAATTTTACAAAGAGACCAATATCCTGGATGTATGGTTCGATTCCGGTGTCAGTCACGCCGCCGTGCTGGAAAAACGGCCAGAGCTCAGATCTCCGGCGGATATGTACCTGGAAGGCTCCGACCAGCACCGGGGCTGGTTCCACTCGTCTCTGCTCGAATCGGTGGGAACGCGGAAAAGGGCGCCTTACAAAAGTGTTCTGACCCACGGTTTCGTCGTGGACGGCGAGGGGAAAAAGATGTCCAAATCCTTGGGCAATGTCATTGATTCTCAGGAAATCATCGAGCAATACGGGGCCGAAATATTGCGCCTCTGGGTCGCCGCCGAGGATTATACGGATGATATAAGGATTTCCGAAGAGATATTGAAGCGTCTCGTTGAGGCCTACAGGCGGATCCGCAACACCAGCCGCTACCTCCTGGGGAACCTGTATGATTTTGACTGCAAGTCTGATATGGTTTCTTATGATTCCATGGAAGGTATAGACAAATGGGCTCTTTACAGGCTTGAGGAGATCGTCCGGCGGGTGAGGGAGGCCTATGATCGTTACCAGTTTCATCTCGCTTTTTATACCCTTTACAACTACTGCACGGTTGATCTCTCTGCCCTGTACCTCGATGTACTGAAGGACAGGCTCTATACCTCGAAGGCGGAATCGAAAGAACGGCGGTCAGCCCAGAGCGCCATGCACACTATTCTTGATGCCATGGTGAGGCTCCTTGCCCCGATCCTCACCTTTACCGCAGAAGAGATATGGGCGGCCTTGCCCGCCTATGAGGGGAAAGAGAAAAGTGTTCACCTGACCACATTTCCGGAAGTGAATCAGCAATACATAAATCCAGAGCTGGCTGAAAGCTGGAAGACGATGATTGCGATCAGGTCCGAAATCGCGAGAGCCGTCGAAATAGCCAGAAAAAATAAGGTGTTGGGCCATCCTCTGGATGCCTCAGTGGATATATCTCCCCCGGAAGACCTCCGCTCCTTTTTAGAGGCGCATCGGGAGGATATGAGGGCGCTGTCCATCGTCTCACAGCTTAATATCGTGGAGATGGACGGGATAAGTGAACCGTATCGGAGTGGAGAATTTGAGGGTTTAGTGATCGGGGTGACAAAGGCACGGGGCCAGAAATGCAACAGATGCTGGATCTACAGCGAGTCGGTAGGTGCAGACACCGAACACCCCGCCATTTGCGGCAGATGTCTGCAAACATTACGGGCTACGTAATAGAGCATTTCGGAAAGTAACTGTTCAGGTAGCCACCAAGGCACTAAGACACGAAGGATAGATATGAGTTTTTCCACTTTGTCTGAAAAGGAATAAGGCATTGCAAGAAAAATAGTAGATGCGGCATACACCGTACATAAAATACTTGGACCGGGTTTGCTTGAGAGAGTTTATGAAGTCTGTTTCTGTCATGAGCTTTCTAAACGAGGATTAAAATATCAAAGGCAGGCAG
>MNZP01000203.1 GCA_001873675.1 Syntrophaceae bacterium CG2_30_49_12
CCCCCTTTCCCTTACTTCTTCTGAAATGAAGAACACTTCGAAGCATCCGCCTCCGCCGTAACCGGCCTCGCCTTATAGTAAGCCTGACGCGGATCAACAGCCCTCTGCACGCAATCCCCCACCGAAGGATCATCCTCTAAAGGGAAAAAACTCTTACACTCCTCACATGTGGCCATCTTAAATACCTCCCTCCTTTCTTAAATAAAAATAATTCTCCCCCATATACATCTCGGGGAAGGAAATCTCAGGCGCCTACCGGATAAATCGGTTTATAGTATTTGTACTGCAGCTATAAAGTCAAGACATTTTTTAAACGCATAAACATCAAGACAAATTTTACGGATGTTACCGTCTGTAGTGAAGAATCTTCCATTTTATTCTTTATACACGAGTTGCCTCGGGGGTAAGACCTTCGGTTGAAATCTACCTCGCTTCCCTCTCACTTATATCCTACCGGCATGATCAGCATGGGATCGTAAACTTTGCCGATACCCAGCGCCTGCCGGACCAAATCATTATGAAAAGCCCCAACAATGCCAGCCGAAAGCCCCAGGGCCTCAGCCTGAAGAAAGATATTCTGACCCACATGCCCAGCCTCAATGTAAGTATAAGAAATTCCTCTTTCCCCATATTTTCTGGTACACCGCTCATATTCTCCTGTCACTATAAAGATAACAGGGGCCTCAGCCATCCAGTTCTGGAAAAGCGAAGCTCTGGTAATCTCAAGCCGGACTTCCCCCTTCCTGATCTGGCTTATCTTATGGGCCCCTGGAATATAATGGTAGATACCTGCTTTCAGCCCTTCTACCCCCTTTTCCCCTATGGCTATCCAGATATCCAGTGGGTAGAGGGCGCCGGCGGAAGGTACAGACCTATAAAGGCCGTCTCTACTGGTGACACCGTAGGCTGCCCAGAGAAGCTGGGAAAGTTGTCCCAGGCTTAGTTCCTTACTTTTAAAATGCCGCATGGTTCGTCGAGCTGCGATAGTCTCTTCCACAGACTTCTCCCCTGTGAAGAAGGGCTTAGGAAGGCCGATATCCGTACGGGTTTGAGCCAGAGCAGCGAAGGGCAAGAGAAAGGTAATAAAAGGGATAAAAAGACTTTTCATCGTACCTACTCATTTAACTTTTTTTCAAGAAGGCGCCAACAATTACAAGCTAACTTCCAACATCCCTCAATTAAAATTCATTATACAGATGTCCGGCAAAAAATCAAACTTCTTGATAATGGCAGCAAAAAATTATTTCCCTTTCAAGTTCTGGATTTATAAGGTATAGAAAACGTTAGCCGGTTTGTGGGGAAAATATAAAGGATAAAATGGAACTTAAATAGTGGATATGGATATAAAACTCGTCACAAAGAGGACTGAGGAACTCAGAACCCTCATCAATTATCATAACCGGCGTTACTATCAGCTTGATGATCCGGAGATATCTGATGTTGAGTATGATAATCTTATGAGGGAACTCCTTGAACTGGAGAGACAGTTTCCGGAAATTGACGTTGCCAATTCCCCCACCCAGCGTGTCGGAGCGGCGCCTCTTGAAAAATTCAGCGCCGTAGATCATCTCACACCGATGCTCAGTCTCGGGAATGCCTTCTCGGAACAGGAAATTGTGGAGTTCCATGAACGAATAAAGAGATTCCTGAACGTAAACGAAGAAATCCGGTTTGTGACGGAACCAAAACTTGATGGCATAGCTGTAAACCTCATCTACGAAAAAGGGCTGCTGACGGTCGGGGCAACGAGGGGGGACGGGGCTGTTGGAGAAGACATCACCGTAAATCTCAAGACCATTCCCGCAATTCCCCTGAAAATGCTTGCCGCCGAAGATAACCCTGCGCCGGAAAAGATTGAAATCAGAGGGGAGGTTTACATGGAAATTGAGGCATTCAAAAAATTAAACCGCAGAAGAATCCGGGAAGGTGAACCTCCTTTCGCCAACCCACGGAATGCCGCAGCCGGATCCCTCCGGCAGCTTGATTCAAGAATCACCGCCAGAAGACCACTTGATATATTCTGTTACGGGATTGGCATGGTAACGAGAAAGACCTTCAAAAGCCATCACGAGGCGCTGCAGGCGCTTTCCCTCTGGGGATTCAAGATCAATCCCCATATCGGACAGGCCGGCGATATCCACGAATGTATCAGATACTATCACCAGATAAACGAAATCAGACAAGAACTTCCCTACGAAATTGACGGCATCGTCATCAAGGTTGACACCCTCGAACTCCAGGAGCGGCTCGGCACTGTCTCCAGGAGTCCCCGGTGGGCCATTGCCTGCAAATTTGCAGCGACTCAGGAAACAACAGTGATCGAAGACATCATTATCCAGGTCGGGAGAACCGGTGTCCTGACCCCGGTAGCTCTCATGAAACCGGTCCGGGTGGGCGGCGTAACGATCAGCCGTGCGACACTTCACAATCAGGACGAGATCAGAAAAAAAGGTATCATGATCGGCGATACTGTTATCGTTCAGCGGGCGGGAGACGTAATCCCGGAGGTTGTAAAAGTTATAGAAGCAAAGAGAAACGGTACGGAGAAGATTTTCAACATGCCTCCCCTCTGTCCTGAATGTGGCTCAGAGGTTGTTCGGCTCGCAGGAGAGGCCGCCAGCCGCTGTATTGGTCTTGCATGTCCCGCCCAGGTTAAAGAACGCATCAAACATTTTGCCGCGCGAGGCGGTATGGATATTGAGGGACTGGGGGATAAAATAGTCGCCCAACTGGTGGAGGCAAAAATCATCAAAGACCCGGCCGACATCTACTTCCTGAACAAGGGGAAATTACTGACCCTCGAGAGGATGGCAGACAAATCGGCAAATAATCTTCTTAATGCTATAGAGCGTTCCAAGGCCCCCCCCTTCGAAAAGTTCATCTTCGCCCTCGGCATTCGTCACGTGGGGGAACATATCGCCAGGCTCCTGACAAGGCAATTTACAACTCTCGAGGTCCTAATCAGGACAACAGAAGAAGAGTTGCTGACAATCAAAGAAATCGGTCCCGAGGTTGCGGGCAGTATTACCAAATTCTTCCGTCATCCCTCCAACCTCAAAGTAATTGAAAAACTCAGGGAAGCCGGTGTCAAACCTGTCGGGACGGTTCAACGTCCCTCGGCCCCTCTCGCCGGCAAATCGTTCGTTTTTACAGGTACACTTAGCGCTTTCACCAGAAGTGAAGCCAAGGAGATCGTGGAATCGTTGGGCGGCCGGGTGTCGGGAACGGTAACAAAAGATACAGATTATATTGTTGCCGGTGAATCTCCCGGTGCAAAACTTCAGAAGGCGCAATCCTCGGTAATTGCCGTCATTGGTGAGGAGGAATTCCTAAAACTTACCGGTAGGAGGCAAAACAAATAAATAATGAAGAGGGTGCATGTTTTTATCTCCGGCATGGTTCAGGGAGTTTTCTTCCGGGCAAACACCCAGAAGGCTGCCCTATCTTTTAGCCTGACGGGCTGGGTGAGAAACCTCCCGGATGGCAGGGTTGAAGCGGTGTTTGAGGGGAAGGAGGGAAATGTGGATGCCATGATGGAGTGGTGTAGAAAAGGTCCGCCCTTTGCCCGGGTTGCGGATGTTAAGGTTATTGAAGAGTCATTTTCAGGAGAATTCCGGCAGTTCAGCATCCACTACTGAAGATAGCCCCCTCCTTAGACCTGAAGAGGAAAAGTAAAAAAATCCTCCGGCAGTTACCGACCGATAGATAATGCTTGTTTTTTTGTCGCTCGGCGATATAATCCATACATTGCTTTTGGTGAGGTAGTAAGAGATGACCACTATATTTAGTGAAGAGGCGTTAAGAAAAATAGAAAAGCGAAAGAGGGAGTGGGAAGAAAAAACGCTAAAGACCTCGCTAAGACGGTTTGGCGCTGAGGAAAATCCCAACAAGTTTTACAGTCCAGAGGATATTGAAGATTTTGATTTCCTGGAAAAGGTTGGCTTCCCCGGGGAGTACCCCTTTACCGCGGGGACCTACCCCACTCAGATACCGGGCGCCGGCCCTGTTATTGGTGGTGGTTTCCTCGAAAGTGGTGGAAGTCTCACCAGAGCAGGACGTTACTCCGGTTATGGCACAGCAGAGGATACGAGAGACCATTATTGTGAAATGCAAGGTCTGGGGCGAGAATCGGGACCTAATATCGCCTTTGACCTCCCCACTCAATGTGGTTATGACTCTGACAGCCCTATGGCTCAGGGTGAGGTGGGCAGGACAGGAGTGAGTGTAGATACCTTGAGGGATTTCGAGATCATTTACGAGGCATTTACCGGGGAGAGAGACCTGGACAGGATAGCCTCCGATTGGACCATCAATGCCCCAGCCAATGTAATTATCGCCATGTACGCGGTACTGGCTAAAAAGAGGGGCATCCCCCTTGATAAGCTTAGAGGAACACCACAGAACGACATCCTGAAGGAATTTATATCTCGTGGCACCTATATCTTTCCACCCGCCCCCTCCATGAGGATGGTAAGAGATACCATTACTTTCTGTACCGAGCATATGCCCTTCCTGAATACAATCAGTATTTGCAGCGGCCACATCCAGGAGGCCGGCGCTAATTATCCACAACGACTGGCCTTCTACTTTGCCGATGCCATTGCTTATGTGCAACTGGGAATTGATGCCGGGCTGGACGTGGATGCCTTTCTTCCCAGGTTTACCTTCCTCGGCTTTGGGGGAAGCATGGAACTGCTTAAAGAAGTGGCCCTCTGGAGGGCAGGGCGCAGGCTGTGGGCCAGGATCGTAAGGGATAAGTTTAAAGCGAAGGATATCAGATCCTACCGTATGCGGATGCCCGGAGTTGGTATGTCCGGATATAGCAGCATGACCAAACAGCGTCCCCTTAATAACCTGGTGCGTGGCGTCTTTGCCGGTATTGCTGCTGCCCTTGCCGGTTACCCTCCCAGTTGCGAACCTCCCTACGATGAACCACTGGGGTTAGGATGGAGTTTAGAGGCAATGCAGTTATCCCTTGATGCCGCAAGGATTGTCCAGCACGAAGGAAAGTTGACCGAGGTGCTTGATCCCCTGGCAGGGTCTTACTATATAGAGGCAATGACGGATCAACTTGAGGAGGAGGCATGGAAGATCATTAATAAAATAGAGGCTATGGGCGGCGCCGTAGCTGCCGTTGAAAACGGTTTCATCCAGAGCGAGCTTGCCAGGAGCGCCTATCAGCACCAGAAAGATATAGAAACCAGGCAGAGGATAGTGGTAGGGGTAAATGCGTTTCTCGGGGAGAATGAGTTGGAAGTTAGCACCAACAGGCTTGTCCCTCATCCCTACGATCCGCAGAGGAGGGCTGAAGCAGAGGAAAAGCAGATAGCGAATCTGACCGCGGTGAAGCGAGAGAGGGACAATGAAAGGGTAAAAGTTACCCTGAGGCGCCTGGAGGAGGCGGCTCATGATGAGAAGGTAAATCTTATACCCACCATCATGGAGGCAGTTGAAGCTTATGCTACCATCGGTGAGATATGTGATGTTTTAAGGGGGGTCTTTGGAGAATATACTGAATTTTCACTATAGACTATAGTAAAGGAGGAGGGAGTGAAAATGGAACAGAAGATTACCGAAGGAATAGCCGATTTTGTGGCAAAAACAAACTATGACCGACTTCCCAAAGGGGCGATAAGCGCCGCCAAAGGGTGCATCCTCGATTGCCTCGGAGTGGCCTTGCTGGGATCAAGGGAGGAGGCAAGCAGGATCACGATTGAATATGGCAGGAAAACCGGAGGCAGCCTGGAAGCTACGGTATGGACCGGCGGAATCAGGCTTCCGGCTTCTCAGGCCGTCATTATTAACGGCACCATGTCTCATGTTTTGGATTATGATGATTACTCCACTTCCTGGCTTGCCCATCCCACGGTAGCGATTTTTCCTGCGGCTCTGGCCATGGCGGAAAAGCACCGTCGCCCAGGAAGTGAATGCCTGCTGGCATACGTTTTAGGCGTGGAAGTAGGAGGGAAACTAAGCGCCGCGTTCGGCAACACCCATTATCTCGTGGGATGGCATAATACCGGGACCCTGGGCAGCATCGGAGCAACAACGGCCAGTGCAAAAATATTAAACCTGGACGTCAAAAAGATACAGCTCGCCCTGGGAATCGGCGCCTCCCTTGCCAATGGGCTGAGACAGAACTTCGGCAGCATGACCAAGTCCCTGCATGCAGGTTGTGCAAACCGAAACGGCATCGTGGCAGCGGAGTTGGCGGAGGCCGGGTTTACCGCGGACGAGAACATAATTGAAGCCCCATTAGGGTTTTCCAAGGTCCTGGCCGGCGGCAAGGAGCAGCCTCTGGGGGAAATCCCCGGCTCCCTGGGAAATCCCTTTGATATTATCTCTCCGGGCATTACCATAAAACCCTATCCCTCCTGCGGCGGCACCCATCCCATGATCTATGCCATGTTAAAGATGAGGAAGGAACATAATATCTCCCCGTCCGATGTTGCTGAAATAGAATGTCGGACCAACAGCGCTTTACCCAATATATTGATTCATCATCACCCGCACCATGCCCTGGAGGGCAAGTTCAGCATGGAATTCTGTCTGGCCGCGGCTCTTGCCGATGGTAAGGTCGGTATGGAACAATTCACTGATGAGAGCATTAATCGGCCTGAGATCCAAAACCTTATTCCCCGGGCAAAATTTACTCATCCGGCCGATTTTGATAAAGAGATCCTTTCTCCTCAGGAGGTGGTCGTCAGGTTAAAGGATGGCAGAGAGTTCTCCCGGAAAGTTCCCTTCGCCGAGGTCCCGGGCTCTCCCCAGAATCCTATTTCCTGGGAGGAACAGTCCGACAAGTTCCGGGATTGTACCCAGGGAATTATCCCCGCAAAAAAAATAGACGAGATTGTCGAGCTGGTATTGCATTTTGACGAACTACGGGAGGTTAATGAACTGACAGAATTGCTGGCTTAAAGCATGAGTCGTAAGTCGGGGATCGGGGATCGGGGATTAGTAAATGAAAACAATATTTGCACCATGGAGAATGGCATACATAAGAGGCGAAAAGCCGGAGGGTTGCATTTTTTGTGAGGACTCCATCAGGATGGATGAACTTGTCCTTTTCGACGGAGAGACATCTTTTGTGATGATGAATCTCTATCCCTATACCAGTGGACATTTGTTAATTATTCCCTTCCGGCACGTAAGCGAGGTAGGAGACCTTGTACCACCAGAAAAACAGGAGCTCTTTGACCTTATGGATATTTCTGTAAGGGTCTTGAAAGAGACGATGAAACCGGACGGTTTTAACATAGGCATGAACATGGGAATAGCGGCGGGCGCCGGGGTAGATGATCATCTTCATATACACATCGTTCCAAGGTGGTGTGGTGATAGCAACTTTATGAGCGTTCTGGGTGAAGCACGCGTGATTCCTGAGGATGTTTCCAAGACATGGGAAATCCTTATACCATATTTCAAAAAATATCATCGGGAGGACTGAAATGAAGGTTCTATATACCATTATCGTGGTTTTAATCGTACTGTTTGTGATCACGTTTTCACTAGAAAATACGGCGGATGTCCGGTTAAAGTATCATGGTCTCATAGATGCCACCATGAAGACTTATCTGTTGGTTTTTATTGTGTTCCTTGCGGGCGTCGTCTTTACGGGATTTATGGGAATCGTGGAGAGATACAGGCTGAACAGAACGATAGCCAAATTGAATAGAACAGTCAGAGACTTAAGGAGAGAGCTTAAGGCAAGTGAAAATCCTCCCCCCTGTGAAGAGACCGTCCCTACAGAACAACTGAAGACTGAAGACTGAAGGCGGAAGGCTTTTAGGAATAAATCATGCGTGATCACATAAAATAGCCTTCAGCCTTTAGCCTAAACACCTGAGTAGTTACCATGAAGTTTATTACAGATGCCAACCTGGGGAAGCTGGCCAAGTGGCTGCGGATCTTAGGATACGATACCATTTTCCATATCGGCAATGCGGATCGAAATTTTTTAAGAAAGGCCCAGAAGGAAGGGAGAATTGTCCTGACAAGAAAAAGAGACCTGGCGAGGAGAGAATTTTCAGGCCGGTTGTTTGTCATTCAAAATGACCGCGTCCAGGATCAGATCAGGGAGATAATGGATGAACTTCCCCTCCACCCTCAACCGGAAAGGCTGCTTAACATCTGCCTTAAATGTAATGAGAAGTTAGAAGAGGTTCCCAAGGAAAAAATTGCCGGCATGGTCCCTCCTTACGTTTTTGAAAATTGTTCTCACTTTCACACATGTCCCCGATGCAGAGGCATCTTCTGGCCTGGTACCCACAGAGATAATATCCATCGTTTTTTCAAGACGCACATTCAGCATCATCACCCCTGATCTTCTCCACGGCGTGTTTCAAGGCGGGGATGATGACCGTCAGGTTTTCCCGGGCGCCTTTCGGGCTGCCGGGAAGATTAACGATCAACGAATGGCCTCGTATCCCCGCTACAGCCCTTGATATCATCGCATGCGGTGTAATCGTTGCGCTTTCCCGCCTCATCGCTTCTGCCATACCGGGGACTTCTCTTTCGATCACCTCCAGCGTGGCATCCGGTGTTACATCACGGGGACTGACGCCCGTACCACCCGTTGTCACGATCAGATCAAGTTTTCTTCTATCGGCACATTCGATGAGCGTTTCCTTGATTTGCTCTTTTTCATCAGGAATGATCATGGTATAGGCAACATTTATGGTAGCGCCTGTCAGCATTCTGATGACCTCCCGGCCGCTTTTATCCTCCCGTTCCCCCCGTGCCCCTCTGTCGCTGACCGTGATAACTCCGGCATGAATTGGCATTACTTTACTCTTCTTTCTTCTTCGAGGCGGCGATGATTTTCTCGGCAATAGGAGGTGGAACCTCTTCATAATGGGAGTGCCGGTACATGAATGTTCCCCTCCCGCTGGTCATTGATCTCAAGTCTGCCGCGTACTTCAGTATCTCGGCAAGAGGAACTTGCGCTTTCACTATCTGATGCCCTCCCCTCGTATCCATGCCGGATACCCTGCCGCGCCTGCTGTTCAAATCACCGATAACATCCCCCATATACTCATCTGGGGTCTCAATTTCGATATTGACAATCGGTTCCAGAAGTACCGGCTGACATGCCTGAATGCCTTTCTTGAATCCCATCGAGCCTGCTATCTTAAAAGCCATCTCCGAAGAATCAACTGTATGGTACGAACCATCAACGAGGGAAACCCTCACGTCCACAATGGGATAACCGGCGAGTTCACCTTCCTCCATGGCCTCGATGATACCCTTTTCGACAGCAGGACGATACTGCTGCGGGATAACGCCTCCTACGATCTTGTCAACAAATTCAAAACCGCCCCCTCTCGGCAGCGGCTCAATCGCAAGCCAGGTATCTCCGTACTGCCCCCTTCCCCCCGATTGCCTTTTATATTTCCCCTGAAGTCTCGTTTTTCCTTTAATCGTCTCTTTATAAGGAACTTTCGGGATTTTTAAATTGACCTCCAGGCCGAATTTCCTCCGCATTTTTTCCACCGCCACTTCGATGTGAACCTGTCCCTGCCCGGAAAGAATCATCTCTTTAGTCTGTTCGTCCCTGTGGAAGGCAAGGGAGGGGTCCTCCTCTACCAGCCTATTGATAGAGGAGCCGATCTTCTCTTCATCCCCTCTTGTCTTCGGTTCCACGGCGAAAGAAGTAATGGCAGGAGGGGAAATGAGCTTCTCGTAAACGACAGGTGATTTTTCATCGCATATGGTGTCTCCCGTCGCCGTCTCCTTCAATTTGGCCACAGCGGCAATATCCCCCGGGATAAGGGAACCGGCAGGTTGTTGATTTTTCCCTTCCAGGAAAAAGATATTCCCGAATCGTTCGCTGAGCTTCCGTGAGGAATTGTAGATATTGGAGTCTGACCTTACCGTCCCTGAATATACCCTGAATAAAGTTAAACGGCCGGCATAAGGATCGGCGATGGTTTTAAATACCATAGCGGAGAAAGGGGCAGATTCTTCAGGAGATCTCTTTTCCACAACTTCTGTGTCCGGCTTCTTTCCTGCCACCGGGCCACGATCCGCCGGTGAGGGAAGATAATTGACTATCATTTCCATCAACGGTGTAACACCGATATTTTTTATTGCTGATCCGCATGCAATCGGAATCATGGCGCCAGAAACGACACCTTTTTTCAGGCCGGCCTTCAAATCGTCGAGACTGAGTTCTCCCCCTTCCAGGTATTTATCCATCAGTTTTTCATCGGATTCAGCAATATCTTCCACCATTTCCTCTCTGTATTTTTCAACAAGCTCCATCATCTCGGCGGGAATGTCTTCCGACCTGTAATTTCCTTTCGGATCGTCAAAGATCAGGGCTTTCATCGTCATCAGATCTACAATCCCTTTAAACGATTCTTCCGCACCCAGGGGAAGAAACAAGGGGGTCGCTTTCCCCAGCCGGGTTTTTATACTCTCCACGGTCTTGAAGAAGTCTGCCCGTTCTCTGTCCATTCTATTGATATAAATGACCCTCGGTAGTTTAAATTCATCCGCATATTCCCACACTGTCTCCGTCTGAAATTCAACCCCCCCGACGGCATCTATTAAAACTATGGCGCCATCAACAATACGAAGGCAGTTCTTGGTATCATAGGTGAAATTGGAATCACCCGGTGTGTCAATGATATTGACCCTGTGTCTTTCCCAGTCAAAGAAATTAGTTGCCGCACTGATCGAGATATGCCTCTTCTGTTCTTCCGGTTCAAAATCCATGCAGGATGTCCCTTCATCTACCCTCCCCGGCCGGTCTGATTTACCGGCGATGTAAAGAAACGACTCACAGAGGGATGTTTTTCCGGTTCCTCCATGTCCCACGATGGCAACATTTCTTAAAGATTTCACTTCGTATTTTGCCATGGAAACTCCTTTCTGGATAACAATAAATGTAACTGCTCAGGAGTTTAGGCTGAAGACCGAAGGCCGAAGTGTCCTAACAGTTTTCAGCTTTCAGTCTATCTACCTGAGTAGTAACGTTTCTTTAACCCATCTTTTCTTTCCCCGTCAAGACAATTTTCCGGGCGTACCGGAGACGCCCATCAGGCACGATAACTTCGTCAAACTCAACCAGAAGATCAATGTCGCTCCGTTTTGTCTGGCGTCCGTGAACATGCGAACCAAAAATGCCGAACGATTTGATGCCATAGCGCTGTCGTAACTCCGGCAGTCTTTCATGAATAGCCTGCGGCTTCTTGAATAAAGGATTGAATGCGACCTTTCAGATCTCATCAATCCTTATTGGTTAGGGGAATTAGGTATTGTGTTTGAATGTATAAGCATGCTATAAAAGGCAAAAAGGAGGTGCGAAACAATGGTTAAAATCACTAATGATATGAACCCAGTAGTTCGACTTGCAGCAAGCGCTCTTCCAGGAGAAAAGAAATATACAAAGTATTACCATGTCATCCGCCGATAAAACGAGCAAAAGGAAAAAAAGATTTGACCCCTTATATACTTATATACCCAGAGAAAACCTTGATGCCCCGTATCAAGTACGGCATGACGAGAAGGGGACTTGATTTATTCTTGACAATCTTCCTGATTTATAATTTACTTTAGCGCTTT
>MNZP01000182.1 GCA_001873675.1 Syntrophaceae bacterium CG2_30_49_12
CCCATGAGAAGGCGATTTAGGAGATGTTCAGTTTCGGCAAGGAGCATCATTTTCCGGAGCGCGCCAATAAGCAACTGGTAACTGATACCATTTCGCTTTCAAAGGATAACGCGGCGGCAAGGAGGAGTCGCCGCAGGCGTATTACTAATACGTCGAGGACGCCGACGACGAAGCCAACAAAGTTAGCCAAAGAAAGCGAAATGGTATTAAGTCCCCGTCAGGAAAGAGGGCCTGTTACCTGCCGGTAAATTTTGGTTTGCGTTTTTCCAGCATAGCCCTGACACCCTCCCGGGCATCTTCACTGTTATTTGCCTCATCGGCTAAGGCTTTCAGTTCAGGTTCGATCCGGGGATCAATCCCCCGATGTTCTGTAAGCTTTTGGATCATTATTTTCGTTGCCCTCACAGCAAGGGGAGCATTTTCCTCGGCCAGTTCTTTTGCCAGGGAATAAGTAGCGTTCATCAGTTGCCCGGAAGGTACTACCTGGTTAACAAGTCCTATCTCCATCGCCCGTTTTGCGTCTACGGGCCTTCCTCGCAAGAGCAACTCTTTTGCCGCTGCGATACCCAATAAGTTGGTAAGGCGATGGATTGCGGTATAGTAATAAGTCCTGCCAAGCTTAACGAGGGGGACCCCGAACTTGGCCGTTTCCGAAGCAATCCTGAAGTCGGAGATGGCTGCGATATCGAGTCCTGCACCGAGGGCGGGCCCGGAGATCATCGCAATAATAGGACGGGAATAACCGATCAGACTGGCAAGACAGTACTCCATTCCCTTTATGGTTTCTTTAAAAGATTCCCCCCCCCCGGAAAGGTCCACACCGGAGCAAAAGATATCATCTCCCGCTCCCCGGATAACGATTACACGAGTATCATCGTTCTTCTGCAGATCGGCAAGGATGTCCCCCATCTTGACGAGCGCCGCTCCATTTAAGGCGTTTTTCTTTTCCGGACGATTGATTGAGATAGTGGTAATATAATCCTTATCTTCCCTTAAAATTTCCTCTCCCACAGCTGTTCCTCCTCCCCCCGTCTTAACGGCCACGACGGAGCGTGGCCCTCCCTGATCCTAAATAAATGTATCCTGCTGCCACTCGCCAAAAACACCCCTTAAAACATCGCACTGTTCTTGAAGACTCGCGTACTCCCTGGCAAGCTGAATAAAGAGGGGCATCAAGTTCTCATCTTCCTTTTTGGCGGCCTTTTCCAGCTCTAAGAGAAGTCTTTTAACTTCCCGATTGTTCCTTGTCCGCTTTACCTCGGCCAGGTTGGCCTTCTGTTTTTCCTCCGCATCATACCTCTTCTTCTCAGAATACGGATGCTCAACGAGCCTATTGACGGTTACATCGAGTTCGTATTCCTCTGTAAAGCAGTTAACTCCCACGAGAAGCATCTCTCCCCTCTCGATCTTGGCCTGACGCTCCGCAGCGCTCCTGGCAATTTCCCGCTGCATATACCCTGTCTCGATGGCAGTCACAGCACCGCCCATGTCTTCGATCTTTTGCAATCCTTCCCACCCTGCTTTTTCTATTTCGTTGGTCAGGGATTCCATAAAATAGGAGCCGGCGAAGGGATCCAGCACATCGCACATGCCGGTCTCATACATGAGAATCCTCGCCCCGTCATCGGCCAGTTGTCTTGCCTCTAAAGACCACCCCAATCCCAAAGGTTCATCGTAAGGCGGGAAAACTGCCGGAGGACCGCCGGAGAGAAGACCGGCAATGCCTCCAATCATTGTCCGGCTCAGATTATTGAGGACACGCTGCTTAGTTGTACTGCTGCAACCGATATGGGCGAACATCGGCACACGGATTCTCATGCTTTCCTCTTTCTTTGCCCCGAACCTCTCCTTGACAATCTTGGCCCACATCCTCCTGTATGCCCTGTGAAATGCTACTTCCTTGTAGATTTCCAGGCTGCCCCCGGAGCCGTTAAACGTAAACTTGGGGGCAAAGTCGTCTATATCAACTCCTGCATTAACACCTTCCTGTAAATAGGCAATTCCTATGGCCAGAGAAAAGGCCATTTCCTGTTCGCGGGTTGCCCCCCCCTCACGGATATGATAGCCACCGATGCTCGTTATATTTATGCCGGGGAGATGTTTCGTAAAGAAGACTACGCTGTCTCTAAACATCCTCATGGAGGGTCTCGGAGGAAATATATAGGTGCCGCGGGAAACGTGTTCTTTTAAGATGTCATTCTGCGGGGTGCCCTTCAGTTTTGCCATGGGTATCCCCCTCTTTTCCGCAAGGGCGATGTACATGGCAATCAGGATATTTGCTGCGGCATTCATGGTCATATTTGTGGCAATCTTGTCCAGATCCTGGTCTCCGGTAAATGCCTCGAAAATAACTTCAAAATCCCTCAGGGTATCAATGGCCACCCCCACCTTGCCGACCTCTCCCTCAACAGTCGGATTATCCGAGTCATACCCGCACTGGGTGGGGAGATCCAGGGCGAAGTTTGGCCCGCCCGACCAGCCCAATGCCGCCTGTGCTTTGTAATAATCCCTCGTATCCTCCGGGGTACCGTAGCCGGAATATTGCGAGGCCCTCTTCAGCCCCCCCGGCTTCGCACCCTTCCTGAGTGCCGGCACGAGATTTACCGGAAAAGCCGCCGTGGTAAATGGATATTGCCCGGGAAAGCCTACGTCCCGGAGGAAGTCGAAACCTTCGATCTCTAAAGGTGTATGGAATTCGGTCGGTTTTTCCATCCTGAACCTTTTGGCGGCAGGCTTCAGAACCTTCTCTTCCCATTCCTTCCTCTTCTTCTTTATTTCCTCTAATTTATCTTTATCATGATGCATAATAAAGCTACCTCCTTTTTCTCTTGTATTAAAACACTCTCACAGCAAATAAATTCACCGAAACCACTCAGTGTCATGTCAATCAAGAAATGTCATTTCGACCGCAGGGAGAAATCTAAGATTTCTCAGTCGTGAAGACTCCTTCGAAATGACAGGGTATCGTTGACATGACACTCAGTCTGCCTTGCGCACATTTTTTCTGATAAAATCCCCAATATCTTTCACCATGGCGCCGGAAACAAAGATCTCTGCAACTCCCTTCTCCTTCAGGATAGGAATATGTTCTTCAGGTATAATGCCGCCGCCTACGACCAGAACATCGTCGGCCTTCTGTTCCTTCAAAAGTTCCACAACCTTGGGAAAAAATGTCAGGTGAGCGCCGGAAAGACAGCTAAGACCGACAACATCAACGTCCTCCTGAATAGCTGCTTTTACGATCTGGACAGCCGACTGTCTTCTGCCTGTATAGATAACTTCCATACCCTGGTCCCTCAGGCCGAAGGCAAGCACCTTTGCCCCCCGATCGTGTCCATCAAGACCGGGTTTGGCTATCAAGACCTTAATTTTCCTTTCGTTTTCCATAACCATAACAATTACCTCCTTGGCAATAATGAATTTTTACAGGAACGCAGTTACACTTAAGAGCCTAATCATAGATAGTCTGACATTCAAGAATCTCCACCGGAAGCCCGGTTTTTCGTTCTATATCAAGGTATATTCTTCCTGTCAAGTCTCTTCCCCAGCCGCTTAAATTAAAAGGTGAAGAGGGGATTACTAACAAATCAGGTTTTATATCCCTCGATTTTATATACCCTCTTACATAATCTATGTAATCCTGCACTACCAATAAATCGCCAAGACAGATATTCCCTCCCCAGAACCGGTTCGAAGGGACACCAATCTCAATTGTAAGGTCTCTTTCTTGAAATAACGGCGATTTCCTTATGATCTCTTCTAACAGAGGTTTGACGAGAGATGAAGAAAGGAGGAGGATGTTTTTTGCCCCTCTCCTTTTGATGATTTCCCGCAACGGCTCCAGGTAAGAAGTTCGCAGGCCTGTCCCCATGAAGACGATGCCGAGATGGGTGTCAATTTCCCTTGAGGAGGGATACGAAACCCTGTTGAGATCAAGAGGTAGTTCTAACTTAAGGCCATTCCTCGAGACCAGCAGCGGTATAAATCCGACCTCGCTTTTCTGCAGAAGAGAGAGAAGATCCCGGGCCTGTGGACGATTGTGGATTATATTGCCGCCGATCGAAAGCAGGATATCGCCTATCCGCAGGCCGCCGTAAAAGGCCGGCGACCCCTTGACTATACCGATAACCCGGGGAATATTCTTCTGTTCATAGCACAAATTCTCTTCATAAAGGGCAGGTCTCACCACGAGGGGGGCTTCATATCTGTCCCTTATCTCCATGATCCTTTCGGTAATTGTCTCCCACAGATAATCATGGTCAAATAGTTTCTTGTCCGAAAAGTACCTGGAATACCCCGGCAGACTGATCTGCACCAGTCTGACATCAGATTCATCGGCATAGGCAATTGTCTCTTCCATATCGCCCAACATCTCTTCTTCCGACCCATCCGGCCAGGGCACAATGACGATGTCATAAACAATGCCCGCCTTCTTGAGCAGAGGCAGGGATTTGATGGCAATCTCCGGGGTTCTGTCACCCATTAAGGCGCGTCTCCGGCCGGCCGAAGAACTATGCAAGGCAATGTCCAGATGTAATGGATTAAACCCCGAAAGGTAAGCGACTACCTCCTCCGTCAGGGTGGTGCCGTTGGTTGAGATCCTGATTACCCGTTTGCTTTTCTTGCGGATCTCCTCCAACACCTCTCTAAAATGGGGATGAATGAATGCCTCAAAGCACGTTCCCAGAGAGGTAAATAAGTTTCTGTCCCTTTCAGGGAAAAAATATTTAAGGCGGGTGCGTATCTCCCTGAATTCTTCTTCCGCAGACCTGAGAGGACTGACAAGCGCCAGATCGGGAGGACACCCTTTGTTATAGCAAAAAACGCAATTACAGTTGCATCTGGTTGCTATATACCCTAACATGTCGGCGGGATCGCAGGGAGTATCTTCCACCCATTGGGACAGGTCTTTGAGCCTGAAACCATCGGCCTTCACTACTTTTCCATTGCTTTCCAGGGCGATAAAGTCCAGCAGACTCCTAAGCTGCCTCTGGATGTACTCGATAGTCGGTTCGTAAAGGGCCGTATTTTTTATACACTGGAAGCTGTATTCTGTATCATCTCCTTTATCCGTTACAGATTTGTCGTTTTTCCCCGCCGACTCCCGTGCAGCTTCACCGGGCGAAGGGTTATCCTGTTTTTCAATAAATGGTACGGTGGCGTCCTCGTCTTCATCATATAATCTGTGTATCAGATTCCTGTTGTTCATCAGTTTGAACCCGTCAATTTTTACCTCAGAATCTCCACTACAGGGGATCAACATATCGAGTATATTTCTTAACTGTACCCTCAGGAGGTCTGAACGACAGCTATGTTCACCCTTACCGTCAGTTGCCTCAGACACGGGATAGCGAAAGACATAATCATTTTCTGAAGATGCTGTCTCACTCATTATTCCTCTTTTCACCCCTGCGAATTTTGTTACCCCTCCACCGAAAGCGGAATTACTTGTAAAAAGCCTCCAACTGTGACATAATTTACTACCTTTGTGCCTTTATAATGTAATATTATCACCGGAGAAAAAGGGAAAGCAATAATTTTTACAGGTTATCATGTAAACCGGTAGGGGAGGGAGAGGAAAGTAATGCCGATCTATGAATTTAAGTGCAAGAAGTGCGGCAATGTATTTGATGTCCTATTCAGATCCAGCCAGGAAAAATTGGCGGTATCCTGTCCCGTTTGCAAGTCAAAAAAAACGGATAAGTTGATGTCGGTCTTCGGGGGTAAAATCGGCAATACATCGTCATCGTCGTGTTCTTCCTGCGCCTCTACCTCCTGCGGTTCTACCTGAGGACATTGACATCATGCGGCAGGTTGTCGCCTGAATTGTAGAGCAACGGGAAAAATCACTCAAGAGCTGAAGTTTGCCGTTGCTAAAAGAAAGGCAATTGTTTATATAGGAACAGTTCAAGTACTTTGTGAAAGGAGTTTAAAGGGTGAATATTTTAATTTTCGGACCTAACGGAAGTGGTAAAGGTACGCAGGGAGCGGTTGTGCAAAAAAAGTATGGGGTGCCCCATATAGAGACAGGCGTGATCTTCAGAAATAATATCTCCGGAGGAACCGAGCTGGGGAAAAAGGCAAAGACCTATATTGACAGGGGAGAACTGGTTCCCGACAGTATTACCGTTCCCATGCTCCTGGCCCGCCTTAAAGAAGATGACTGCAAAAACGGATGGCTTTTAGACGGTTTTCCAAGGAATCTGGCTCAGGCAGAGGTTCTCTGGAAGGCTCTC
Organism: Syntrophaceae bacterium CG2_30_49_12; assembly: GCA_001873675.1. Classification (GTDB taxonomy): domain Bacteria; phylum Desulfobacterota; class Syntrophia; order Syntrophales; family CG2-30-49-12; genus CG2-30-49-12. Next base: position 6,237 of record MNZP01000182.1, read on the forward strand.
GAAGAAGAGAAGATGAAGCTCGACTATGTGATTGAAATCATCCTTGACAGGGATACCGCCAAGAAAAGGATTATGGGAAGAAGACTGTGTGCCGCTGATAATAACCATCCCAACAATATCTATATTGATGCCATCAAGCCGGCCGAGAGGAACGGAAAGATGGTATGCCGGGTCTGTGGTTGCGAGGAGCTTTTGGCCCGTGCCGATGACCAGGATGAGGTTGCTATAGATAAGAGGCATAATATCTATTACGACACAAAAACAGGAACGATGGCGGCGATAAATTACTTCAAGGAAAAGGTAAAAGTGATCGAGGTGGATGGTCTGCCGGGTGTCAGAGAAGTCTCTGAGAATCTCCTTCAGAAATTGGCGTAAATATTTAGTTTAGGAGGGCCACGCTCCGTCGTGGCCATTGAAAAGGGGTCAGGAATCAGGGGTCAGGAATCAGAGGTCAGGGGTCAGGAATCAGAGGTCAGGGGTCGGAGGTCAGGGGTCAGCCGACTCCTGACAGCCGATCCCTGTCAGCAGGTCCTTTGCATTAAAAGCCTTCCTTTAAATATGGTGCCGGAGGGCTTTTTTATCTTGGCCATGATACGAACCCGTTAGCCAGTTAGCCGGCTAACTGGCTAACGGGCTAACCGAATATTTATGATGTTTTTATGGAAAATATACGTAATTTCAGTATCATTGCTCATATTGACCACGGGAAATCAACCCTCGCCGACCGGTTGATCCAGTACACAGGTGTGAGCGATGAACGTACCTTCAAAGATCAAATTCTTGATACGATGGATATCGAGCGTGAACGGGGAATCACGATAAAAAGCCAGGCTATTTCCCTTCCCTACCGGGCCAGGGACGGAAAAGAGTATACTCTCGATCTGATTGATACACCGGGCCATGTGGATTTTTCTTATGAAGTGTCGCGCTCCCTGGCCTCCTGTGAAGGCGTTCTTCTCCTGATAGATGCCGCCCAGGGCGTGCAGGCCCAAACCCTGGCCAACCTCTACCTGGCCATGGAACATGACCTCGAAATCATTCCCGTCATCAACAAGATTGACCTCCCCTCTGCCGATGTGGAGAGGGTAATGGCGCAGATCGAGTCGGAATTAGGATTAGACCCCAACAGTCATTTGCAATGTTCCGCCAAAGAAGGAACGGGCATCGAAGATATCTTAGAGGCTATCGTCGAGAGGATCCCGCCCCCGAAGGGCGATCCGGATGCCCCGCTTTCCGCCCTCATCTTTGATGCCAAGTACGATCCTTTTCGTGGCACGGTGATCCACTGTCGCGTTTTTGATGGCGCCGTCAGAAATGGTGATATTATTCGTTTTATGTTCAATAATGCCTCTTACAAAGTTGAGGAGGTGGGTCGTTTCCTGCTTTCCCGCAACAGGCGTGACAAACTTTCCGCAGGTGAGGTGGGATACATAATCGCCGGTGTAAAGACAATCTCGGACGTCCGTACAGGGGACACCATTACCCTTGATAAACGGCCATGCGGCAGACCTCTCCCCGGATTCAAGGAGATCAAACCCGTCGTTTTTGCCTCCATCTATCCTGTTGCTTCGGATGATTACGAGGACCTTGCCCTTGCCCTCGAAAAATACGAGCTCAACGACGCCTCCTTCACTTATGAAAGGGATTCTTCTGTAGCCCTCGGCCAGGGCTTCCGGTGTGGATTCCTCGGTCTTTTGCACCTCGATGTAGTCCAGGAAAGGCTGGAAAGGGAATATGACCTTTCCATCATTCTGTCCATCCCCAGTGTCCGTTACCGGTTCACCTTGAAAGATGGCGCCGTGGTGGACGTGGATAACCCGGCCCGCTATCCCGATCCGGTTTCCATCGTAAAGTCGGAAGAACCTTATATCCGTGCCGTCATGATGATGCCGGAAAGATACGTCGGTGCAGTCATGAAGCTGTGCATGGAAAAGCGGGGTGTCAGTTCCATCCTGAATTACCCGGGCCCGGGCCGGGCCGAGTTGATCTATGAGATGCCGCTGGCCGAGATGATCTACGACTTCTATGACCGTTTCAAGTCCGTCACCCAGGGTTACGGTTCCTTTGATTATGATCTGACTGATTACCGGCAGAGCAATCTTGTGCTGCTCGATATCCTTATAAACGGGGAAAAAGTGGATGCCCTATCCCAGATCGTCCATCGTGATCGCTCCCGTGCCCGCGGTCTGCAAGCCTGTGAAAGGTTAAAGGAGGAGATCCCCCGGCATATGTTTAAAATAGCCATTCAGGGGGCCATCGGCGGAGAAATCGTTTCCCGGACTACCATCTCGCCATTCCGTAAAGATGTAACGGCAAAATGTTACGGTGGTGATATTACAAGAAAGAGAAAACTCCTCGAGAAACAGAAAAAGGGTAAGAAACGGATGAAGATGGTCGGAGCGGTCAGTATACCTCAGGGAGCATTTATTGCCGTCTTGAAGTCAACTTCCGATTAGTCCCTTTCTAGGAGAGACGGGATGCTGAAAAAGGTAAAATCAATCGTCATCACCGGGTACGGGACGAACTGTGAGATGGAAATGGCCCATGCCTGCCGTCTGGCCGCCTCCGATCAAGTAGATATTGTCCACATCAGCGCCCTGCTCCACGGGGAGAAGAGCCTTGACGACTATCATTTCCTTAACCTCCCCGGCGGCTTCCTCGACGGGGACGATCTCGGAGCGGCAAAAGCGGGGGCGAACCGGATTCTGCATGCAAAAATCAAGGGAAAGGGAGAAATGCTATACGACCAGTTTGCCCGGTTCATTGGGGAGGGAAAACTGATCCTTGGGGTCTGCAACGGTTTTCAGTTATTAGTCAAATTGGGGATGCTCCCCGGCTTTGACGGGGATTACCGGAATCAAACCGTGACCTTGACCTTTAACGATTCCGGCAGGTTTGAAGATCGGTGGGTGTATCTTACGGTCAACCGGAATTCGCCCTGTGTCTTCACGCAAAATATGGAGGGTATCTATCTGCCGGTGAGGCACGGTGAGGGGAAATTTATTACAATAGACAAACAAATACAGGAAAGGTTACACAAAGGTCGGCATGTGGTTCTCCAGTACAGTCATGCGAACTATAAAGGGGCAACAATGGATTACCCTGCCAACCCCAACGGTTCTGTGGACGGGATCGCCGGTATCTGTAATGAAACGGGAAGGATATTCGGCCTGATGCCTCACCCGGAGGCCTATCTTCACTATACCAACCATCCCCGCTGGACCAGGGAAAAACTCCCCGAGGAGGGGATGGGTCTTGCCATCTTCAAAAATGCGATAGATTTTATAAAAAGCCGGTTGTGAGATATCAGCGTCAGCGTTTTTTAAAGCACTTGCTCGGCTTTCCACCGAAAAGAAACCGCCGCAGACGGTTTATCGCGGCGAATATAGGCAAGCCCCCGCAGGAACTGGTCGCGAGCCGACGGAGTAAAAACTATTTTGCTCCGAAAATAGACCATTGTTTATATTTTCATGCCCCTTTGTGAGCCGCAGGCTCATGAGGGTTTCATTCTCCTTTGTGAGCCAATGGCTCATGAATGTTTCATTTTTGCTCCGCCAGTATTTCGTCAGCCTCGGCTATCACGGTTTCCAAATCGTATCCAACGCCGGCTTCGATTTCCTTTTCACCGCGAGCGAGCAGTCTCAATATTTCAAGTTCGTGCTGCGTATGCTCGTATTCTTCCATACTGACAATTACGGCTGTAGCACGCCCCCGTTGCGTGATAAACAGAGGGTCTCGTGAAGAGGATAAACGTTTGACAACGCCACTTGCATCCTGGCGAAGATCTGAAATTGGGATAATTTTCGGAACTCGACTCATGGCAGCACCTCCTATTGTACATCCAATTGTACTACCAATAGCAACATAATGCAATGGTAATTTTAGCGGCTAATCGAGACAGGGAATAGCTTGCCGGAAGAGCAATCGCCAGTGCCGGGCTTCGACTCAGTCGCCATGGGCCATGCGCGAATTTTGCCGCAGAAATGGGAACGGTTCTATTTTCCAATCACGAGTATTCTTAAGTTTATACAAAGCACTTAATTCTTCACTTGATTTTTGGAGATTCCTGAAATCAATAACCCTATTGAGGAGTTCAGCCTCTTCAAAACCAACAGCAAAATGATCTCGGTGCGTCTTTATCCCTGTGGTGGTAAGAGGGAATATATCGAGAGAACTCCAACATCCTGCATATTCTGCCTGCAAATCAACATTCTGCGAGGCAAAGAGGTAAAAGGGCGGCTGCGGGGTCAATTGCTGCCATTCGGTAATTATCACATCCTGCTCAAAAAGCTGCTCATACTTCTGGGCGCGCGTTCCCCACAAATCAGCGTGGTACACTTTGGCCGGGCCTGATTTGCCGGGCTGTTTGACAAAAATGCCGATCGCCACTCCTTGCTGAATATCGAACACATTATCATCTTTGCAGCCGTCGGGGGCGGTTTCGCGTTTTTTGGCGTTGCCGTGCAAGTCCAGAATGTAAATGTCCGTAAACGTCTGCATCAATGATTGGCGCATCCCCCGAAAGGTGGGATTGTCCAGATAACCGTGGTTGGTGATAAAGGCCAGGATGCCGCCGCCGCTGCGTTCGATACGCCACTGACCAAAACGGATAAATTTTACGTAGTCATCCTGTAAATATTTGGGGTTGCGTTCTCCCAACGGTTTACTGTCCACCTCATAATAGTTGTCGGTTTTGCTGCCATCGGGCAGTTTACCCTTGAGCAAGCCTTCAATCCAGTCGCTTTTGTTGGCGCTGTGGCCTGAATACGGCGGATTGCCCTTCACGGTCAGGCTGGGATCGTAGTTGGGGATGGTGATGGTGCTGCTGTCGGCTAATCCCTGCGGGCAGTTGAAGCGAGTTTTGAGCAGTGCGTCAACCGAACGAGCAATGTAGCTGACCACCGGCTCCGGGGTGTAGTACACGCCCCGCGCTTCACGCAGTTTGGGGCCGTAGGCGGCCAGAAACGTTTCATAGAAGTGAACAATCGGGTCTTCTTGCCGGGTGCGGCGGCCAAAGTCGGTCAGCACGGCTTCCATATCGGTGTGGTTCAGCAGATTGACCAGATCGTTCACAAAACTGGCAAAGGGTTCGTCGTCAAGCTGGGGGCCGGTAATTTGAATGAAACATCCATGAGCCTTCGGCTCACAAAGGAGGATGAAAATAAGTCAGGCGAGACGCCTGACCTACTTTTCGAGGGCAATTATCCACCAGTAGGACAGGCGTCTCGCCTGTCAAAAGGTATTTTCAGGTGAAACCCTCATGAGCCTGCGGCTCACAAAGGGGCATGAAAATATAAACAATGGTCTATTTTCGGAGCAAAAATCTCGCAAAAACGGGTTTGATTTGGGAATGAGATATTGCGCTTCCTGCCGGGTGAACCCCCTTCTT
>MNZP01000034.1 GCA_001873675.1 Syntrophaceae bacterium CG2_30_49_12
GAGCCTTTGTATAACGATCTTCTCGCAGGATATCAGCGGCGCCACTTACATAGCTTACTCATCGGACAAGAATGTTGTGGGTTTTCAGCTCAATGCCACCTCAGACGGCACGATGCTCGATGGGCTGCCCGGGCTTTAGGCGGTTGATCGAAAGGGCAACGTTTATACAAAAAACGGCGGCAGACATCAAAATGATATCCCCCCGTGGGAAGAGTGTCAAAAGGATATTTTCAAATGAAAGTCGGCATACTGACCATCGGTAACGAATTAACCAGTGGAAAGACGCAGGATACAAATTCCTCTTTTATTGCCCGCCAGTTGAATGTCCCGGGATGGCAGGTAGCGGCCATGATGTCCGTGGGTGACGATGAAAATGCCATCCGGGGCGGACTGAACTATATTATGGGTATTTCCGATGCCGTGATCGTAACCGGTGGTCTCGGTCCCACTGCCGATGATATTACCACGGTGGCCATCGCCAGTACCTTTAGCCTTAAGCTCTACACCAATGAGGACGTCCTCAGGCATATCCAGGGCCTCTTTGAAAAGCATCGCCTTAAATGGACGCCAAACAATGCCAAACAGGCCGTGTTTCCGGAGGGCGCCGAAACAATCTGTAATCCCATAGGAACGGCCTGGGGATTCTCCCTGAAAAGGAACGGCATAATCGTTGCCGTCATCCCCGGTGTTCCTGCCGAGGTCAGGAGGATGCTGCCGGAGGGTGTCATTCCCCTCTTCAGGAGGGAATTTACGGAGGAGGCGCAGTATGTTGAAAGCAGGACCATCAAGCTGTTCGGCATCGCCGAGGCGGGTGTAGATCAGGCGCTGGCCGATGTTGATCTTGCCGGTCTGGGCGTGAATATCGGCTTCTACCCCAATTTTCCGGAAAACCATGTCGTCCTCATCGCCAGACATGCCTCGGAAGCAGAGGCAAAGAAGAAACTCAAGAAAGCGGAAGGGTACGTCAAAGAGAGACTCCGGGATTACATTTTTGCCTATGACCGGGAGACCCTCGAAAGTCTTGTCGCCTCTCTCCTTACAGAGAGAAAGCTGACCCTTGCCGTCGCCGAGTCATGTACCGGCGGGCTGATTACCGACCGTCTCACGGATATACCGGGAAGTTCCGCCTTTCTCGAAAGGGGAGTGGTTACCTATAGCAATGTATCCAAGACCGAACTCCTCGGGGTTCCCGAGCAGGTTTTACATGAATTCGGCGCCGTTAGCGAGCAGACGGCTATCCTCATGGCGGAAGGGGTAAGGAAGATCGGGAAGACAGACCTGGGGCTGGCCGTAACGGGCATTGCGGGTCCCACAGGGGGAACGGAGGAAAAACCGGTGGGTACCGTTTTTATTGCCCTAACAGACGGTAAAAAAACCATCTGCCATCGTTCCTTTTACCGGTGGGACAGGAGAAGGATCAAGATGGTCTCTTCACAGTCGGCGCTCATGATGCTCAAGAGATACCTCACGGGAGAGATGAGGGATGACTGAAGAAAAAACGATAAGGACGTTTCTGGCCATTGAGCTGCCCGAGGAGATACGAAAAGAGATCGCGAACATTCAGGACCACCTGAAGAAGAACATCCGTGGGGTTATCACCTGGGTAAGGCCGGAGAGGATACATCTGACTCTGAAATTTTTCGGCAATATTTCCGGGGATGACGTGGTCAACATCAGCCGTGTAGTGGAAAATAGCGTAGCCGGTGTCAGGCCGTTTTCCCTGAGCGTCAAAGCCGTCGGGGTATTCCCGGATGTGATGCGGCCTCGTGTCGTCTGGCTGGGGATAAACGGAGACGTGGTGCCGTTAAGCAATCTTCATAAGGTCATGGACCGTGGTTTTCAGGATTATGGCTTCAAAAGGGAGGAAAGGCCCTTCCGACCACATCTAACGCTGGGAAGGATTAAATCACCAAAAGGAATGGTCGGCCTGGCTACGGTTGTGGAAGGGGGCGGGGGTTACATTGCGGGACAGTTTCAGGCCGGGGGGCTTACCCTCTTCAAGAGCGACCTGACACCAGGAGTGGCCATCTATACAAAGCTGGCCTGGTTTCCCCTTCGGGGGATATAAGTCGTAAGACATAATGGAGGTAATTATGGGATCAGATCTGGATAGAGAAAAGACGTTGGAGCTTGCCATCACTCAAATAGAGCGGCAGTTTGGAAAGGGTTCCATCATGAGACTGGGCAGCACAGAGCAGATTTCAGATGTCCCGGTAATATCCACCGGTTCACTCGGTCTCGACATCGCCCTCGGCACAGGGGGGATTCCCCGGGGAAGGGTTGTAGAGATATTCGGTCCTGAGTCCGGCGGCAAGACTACGCTGGCCCTCCATATCGTGGCAGAGGCGCAGAAAAAGAACGGCCTGGCGGCCTTCATTGACGCCGAACATGCCCTGGATGTTACCTATGCGAGGAAGATCGGCGTAAACACTGATGACCTCCTCATCTCCCAACCCGACACGGGTGAACAGGCCCTCGAGATCGCCGAGACCCTTGTAAGAAGCGGGGCGCTGGATGTCCTTGTCGTTGATTCCGTAGCTGCCCTTGTGCCCAAAGCGGAGCTTGAAGGGGACATGGGAGATGCCCAGATGGGACTCCAGGCGAGATTGATGTCCCAGGCGCTCCGCAAGCTCACCGCTACGATCAGTAAATCCAAAACCACAGTGATCTTTATCAATCAGTTGAGGATGAAGATAGGGGTTTTCTTCGGCTCCCCGGAGACGACAACGGGCGGAAACGCACTCAAATTTTATGCCTCCATGCGCCTCGACATCCGGAAGGTGGCCCCCATCAAAGTGGGTCATGATATTATCGGTATCAGGACAAAAGTCAAGGTGGTAAAAAACAAGCTGGCGCCCCCCTTCCGGGAAACAGAATTTGACGTTATCTTTGGTGAAGGCATCTCGCGGGAGGGCGATATCCTCGATCTTGCCGCGGAAAACGGCATCGTGGAAAAGAGTGGCGCCTGGTATTCATACAAGAGTGAGCGACTCGGTCAGGGAAGGGATAATACCAGGGCCTTCCTCAAGGAAAATAAAGATCTCGCAAAGGAAATCGAGGAGGCAGTGCGGGAGAAATTTGGTTTTCTCAAGATAAGGGATGCGGAATAAGAGACGCTTACGCTTATGGAGGACGACCCCCTTCTTGAAAGGGTAAGGAAGAGTGCCTTTCGTTTTCTTTCGATACGGGCGAGGAGCAGGAAAGAGCTATGGGCAAAGCTGAAGGAGAAGGGTTTCGACAGCCACGTCGTAAACAGAGTCTTGGATTATCTCCTGGAACGGGGATACCTGGACGACGCATCCTTTGCCGGGCAGTGGGCTCGTAACCTTGCGGTAAACAGACTCCTCGGGAATCGAAGGATCGAGATGAGCCTCCGGGAAAAGGGGATTCCCGCTGAATTGATCGGGGCGGCCATCGCCGGCGCCAGGGAAGAAATCTCCGAGAGGGAGGCCATTGGGAGACTGATCGCAAAAAAGGAAAGGGGCAGGAAGGTCACCGACCCGAAGGAACTGAGAAGATTGGGAAGGCGCCTGGCGGGGAGAGGTTTCCCACCATGTCTGGTTTTTGAGATATTGGAGACGGCAGGAGAGGCATGTCTCGAACTGAAAGGAGAGGAATCTTTGCGTAATAATGATGAGAGCTGCTGAGATCAGGGATAGTTTTTTGAAATATTTTGAGGGAAAGGATCATACAAGGATCTTGAGTTCATCCCTTATCCCGAAAGACGATCCGTCACTTCTCTTTACCAATGCAGGAATGGTGCAGTTTAAAAACTGTTTCATCGGCGCTGAGGAGCGTCCCTACAGGAGGGCGGTGACCGCTCAGAAATGCGCCAGGGCGGGAGGGAAGCACAACGATCTGGAAAATGTAGGGATCACGTCACGTCATCACACTTTTTTTGAAATGCTGGGAAACTTCTCCTTCGGCGATTACGGGAAAGAAGACGCCATCACCTGGGGGTGGGAGTATCTTACCGTGGTCGCGGGCCTTCCGGTGGAGAGACTATGGGTGACCATTTACCGGGATGACGAGGAGGCCTTCGCCGTCTGGCATAAGAAAATAGGCATCCCTCCGGAACGTATTGTGCGTATGGGTGAAAAGAGCAACTTCTGGATGATGGGTGAGACCGGACCCTGCGGCCCCTGCTCCGAGATCATCTACGACCAGGGGGAAGGGACGGGGTGCGGGAAACCCACGTGCGATATCAACTGCGATTGCGACCGTCACCTTGAACTCTGGAACCTGGTCTTTACCCAGTTTAATCGTGATGACGAAGGCAGGATGACCCCGCTGCCGAAACCCGGTATTGACACGGGCATGGGACTTGAGCGTCTGGCGGCGGTTATCCAGGGCGTTACGAACAATTACGATAGCGATCTGTTTTTTGATATCATCCGTTTTATTGAGAAGATCAGCGGAAAAAATTACAGGGCAAGTGGAAGAGACGATATATCCATCAGGATCATCGCCGATCACAGTCGGGCCGTTACTTTCCTGGTCGGCGATGGTGTTCTTCCAGGGAACGAGGGACGGGGTTATGTCGTAAGGAGGATACTGAGACGGGCGGCGCGCCATGGGAAGCTCCTCGGCCTTGAGAAACCGTTTCTCCACAAGGCGGCCGGGGTAGTGATTGATGTGATGAAGGACGCCTACCCTGACCTCGCCGAAAAGAGATCCTTCATCAGGAAGGTGGTGGAAAACGAGGAGGAACGTTTCACCGCAACTCTCGACGCCGGTTTGAGGATCCTCCAGGAGGAGGTGGCCTCACTGAGGAAGACAGGGAAAAATGTCATCCCCGGTGATGTGGTTTTTAAACTCTACGATACTTATGGTTTTCCCACCGACCTGACGATAGATATTGTCCGGGATGACGGCCTCTCTGTTGACCTCCCGGGATTCCATAAAGAGATGGAAATCCAGCGGGAAAAGGCAAGGGAATCCTGGAAGGGAAGCGGCGAAGAGGCTGTGGCGGAACAGTACCAGAGTCTCATAGCCTGCGGGATCAGCTCTGCATTTACCGGTTACGGGGGAGTCACAGAAGGCCGGTCGCGCATCGCGGCCATCCTGAAAAAGGGACAGCCCGTGGAAACGGCAACGGAGGGGGAAGATGTCGAGATCATTGTCGAGAGTACCCCTTTCTATGGCGAGAGCGGCGGACAGGTGGGAGATACCGGTCTCATGGAGGGCGGAAACTTTCGCTTTGACGTCGCCTCTACCCTGAGACCCCTCGATAATCTCATTGTCCATTCGGGAAAGGTCAGGAAAGGTGAAGGGAAGGTAGGGGACATTGTTCGCTTAGCGGTTGATGAGGCCGGGAGGAGGGCGGTGGAGGCCAATCACTCCGGCACACATCTCCTCCAGGCGGCCCTGAAGGCTGTCCTGGGAGAGCATATCAAGCAGGCCGGTTCCCTCGTCTCACCGCAACGCCTCCGTTTCGATTTTACGCATTTTTCCCGTGTCGGGGATGACGAGCTGGAACGCATTGAAATCCTGGCCAACCAATACATCAGGCAAAACATTCCCTTAAGCGCCGATATTTTACCCCTCGAGGAGGCCATGAAAACGGGCGCCACGGCGGTCTTCGGCGAGAGATACGGGGAAGAGGTCAGGGTCGTCAGGATAGGCGATGTCAGCATGGAGTTGTGCGGGGGGACGCATGTTGCGAGGACGGGCGCAATCGGCCTCCTGAAGATAATCCATGAATCGTCCGTTGCCGCAGGGGTGAGGCGTATCGAGGCCCTCACGGGAGAGGAGGCCGTCAGGTACGTGCGCGGCATGGAAAATGAACTGAGGGAGGCGGCCAATCTCCTGAAGGCCAATCCCTTTGATCTGGCGGAGAGGACAGAAAAACTCCTCCGCCACCAGAGGGATATGGAAAAGGAGATCGAGGCGCTCAGGGCGAAACTGACAACAAGAGATTCCTCCGATCTTTTGAGTAACGTGAGAGAGATCAAAGGCGTCCCCGTCCTCGCCGCCCTGGTGGAAGCGGCGGATGCCAGGACCCTGCGTGATTTTGGCGACAAGGTCAGGGACAGAATTCCCTCGGGCATCATCCTTCTCGGCAGTGAAACGGAGGGCAAGGCCATGCTCCTGTGCCTGGTGACGAAAGACCTGACCGCCCGCTACCATGCCGGAAAGATCATCAAGGAAATCGCTCCCCTCGTGGGGGGAAGCGGCGGCGGGCGTCCCGACATGGCCCAGGCCGGTGGATCAACCCCGGAAAACCTGGGGCAGGCCCTCGCCAGATTGCAGGAAATACTCTAATCAGAGCTAACAAGATGAAGGCCAGTAAACTCAAGGAATTTGAACCCATATTTTATCCTTGCTCCATTGCTGTGGCGGGCGCATCTGCCGACACCGGCAAGATGGGTACAAAATGGGTAAACGGTCTGCTGGCCGCCGGTTTTAAAGGAGAAATCTACCCTGTTAATCCTATGGGCGGTGAAATTTCTGGTTTAAAAATCTATCCCAATCTGAAAGCGATTCCAAAACCAGTGGATCTGGTAATTGTCTGCATTCCCCGACAATTCGTCCTCAACCTGCTTGATGATTGTGCAGCTTCGGGGGTAAAGGCCGTTCATTTCTTCACGGCCGGGTTCCGGGAGACCGGTGATCCTGAGTGGATCAGGGTGGAGGAGGAAATGGCGGCAAAAGCCCGTCAGGGGAATTTTCGCATTATAGGCCCCAACTGCATCGGCATCTACTGTCCCGAGCAGAGGATGCCATACGGACCATCTTCTCTATTAGGCGCTGCGGGTACGGTAGGATTCATCTCCCAGAGTGGCGGACATGCGGGGAAGCTCTTAGAGATTGGGTTGGGCCGGGGGATCCACTTCAGTAAGGTGATCAGCATGGGCAACGGTTCTGATCTGGATAGCCTTGATTTCCTGGAGTATCTGGCCGTTGATCCCAAAACTGCTATCATCGGGGCCTATCTGGAAGGGGCAAGGGACGCCCGCCATCTCTTTCAGGCAATTAAGAACGTCTCCCCCGCCAAACCGATCGTTGTGTGGAAAGGGGGTAGAACAGAACCCGGGGCCGAGGCAGCCGCTTCCCATACGGGAGCCCTGACAGCTTCAGCATCCCTATGGTCTGCCGCACTCAAACAGGCGGGGGCTATTGAGGTACAGGGGCTGGAAGAGTTAGCCGATACCATGCTTCTCTTGCAACAACTGGGACGGATAAGGGGTAACAACGTGGGCATAGTTTGCGGCCTCACCGATGGCGGCGGTGGTGAGTCGGTACTGGCCGGCGATGCCTGCGCCGCCTTCGGCCTGAATGTTCCACCCTTCAGCGAAAAAACGAAGGCCCACCTGACGGCTCTTCTCGGTCAGGTGGGCAGTATCTTGCGCAACCCCCTGGATATCAGTCAAGGCTATGGAAACACCCGTATCGTGGAGCAAGCCATGGAACTCGTGAGTAGAGAACCTCACCTTGACCTCATCATCGTCTATGAGAATGTGGATATCCTTTTGAGATTTTTGTCGGCAGAGATAACAGAGATAATGAACAACATTTTCATCGGCTTCCACCGCCGGCAGAGCAAGCCTATTGTTGTTGTGCTGCCTCGGGGGTCAAGGGAAAAAGAGCGACTGGAGATTGAGGACAAATTTTCCCGGGAAGGGATCCCCGTCTATCCGACTATAGAACGGGCAGCAAGGGCAATTGCCCATGTAACCCGGTATTATTCCCGCCTTCATAAAGGCTCTACTGAAAAAAGCCGCCAGTAGCTTATCACAAATCGTCAAAGTGTGTATCCGTTTTCACAATGCGTATTGTCCTTGCCATGCCGATGTTTAGACCAAGAACATGTGTCAGGATTTCTATTGGTCTGGCGGTTCCTTCCGCGCCGAAACGCACCTCTATTAAAAGCCGGTAATTTTCTCTATCGAGCTTCAGGTTATCCACAAAACCTCTGATATCTTTTATGACCGTTTTCCCCTTCGCCTTTCTGACAACAGTAAACGTCTCCGCCTGAAGGAAACTCTCTATTTTTTCGGCCATCGTGGACAGATCGGAGGCGGTGAATTTTTCCGGTATAAAAATCCGGTACGTAAATCCCCTGACCATCTCAGATAACGCCTTACTCCGGGGCGCCTCCTCCATCGCCACGACTTTCATGCCTGCCGGCAGGCGTGCATTGATCTTTTCCCTCAGGACGTCCGGCTCTACCCGAGGCTCCTCAATCCAGAGATCTGCATATTCACCCATGCTCTCCAGTCCTACGGAGGTGGCAAAGGCAAACGATACCTTGGGATGGGGATGATAGCCCTGTGAATAAATGAAAGAGAGACCGCTCTGATTGAGCGCCCGGATAAGGGCGCCCCCGACCTCGAGATGCGAGAGAAACCGTGATGGTCCAAGCTTGGTAAATTGAATCATGAATCGCTTTCCACCCGAGGACACATCGTTCTTTAGGTTTGCTTTTAACTTTTTTTCTCCGGTAATACCGGGGCTATAAACCTCCCCGCTCACCGAAGAGGAGGAAGCGGCGGTGACAATACGGACGGTGTCATGATTACATGCCCCGCAGTTGTGACAGGCCCCCAGACGGCAGTCCGCCGTCGGCTCGCCATGGATGGATTTCTGATTCTCTCCGAGAAGAAATTCTCTGTTGACCCCGCAGTCTATCATGTCCCAGGGCAGAGACTCCGAAAAATCCCGCCGGCGCAGGTAATCATCAATACTGATACCTGAGTCGCGGATGGCCGCCTCCCACAGGTCGAACCTGAACTGGTCGCCCCAACCATCAAAGCGGCATCCAAGATAAAACGCCCTCTCGATCAGCATCCCCAAGCTCTCGTCCCCCCTTGTCAGCGCCCCTTCGATAAGGCTCATCCGGCTGTCATGCCATTTGATATTAAGATTACGGGGCCATTTTTTGAAAAATCCCTGCTTCTCCAGGGTCTCTTCCAGGCCGATCTGACGTTCCCACTGGAAGGGCGTGTGAGGTTTGGGTACGAAGGTGGAAAGACTGACCGTAACCTGTCTTTTGTTTTTCCCTGTACGGAGGACATTGTAGCCGAGGTCAACGATACCACGCAGATCCTCCTCCCCTTCACCGGGCAGCCCCAGCATAAAATAGAGCTTAACCGCCTTCCAGCCCGCCTCAAAGACCGCACCTGTAGTGGCAATGAGGTCTCCCTCTGTATTGCCCTTATTTATAACGTTTCTCAACCGCTGCGTCCCTGCCTCCGGCGCGAGGGTAAAACTCGTCTTCCGTACCCGTTTGATGTTTTCTATCAAATTCATAGTAAGGGTCTCCGTCCTCAGGGAGGGCAGCGCCAGGGCCACCCTTCTTTTGCAGTAACGGTTCATGAGTGCGGCCAGCAGGGGTTCGATCAGGCTGTAATCACCGGAGCTGAGGGAGAGAAGGGATAATTCATCATAGCCTGTCCTTGCCAGCATCTCGTCCGCCATCCGCAGGAGGACTTCCGGATGCCTCTCCCGGACAGGCCGCCAGACCATGCCGGCCTGGCAGAAACGACATCCCCTGGTACAGCCCCTCGCTATTTCCAAATTGAGCCGATCGTGAATGATCTTCATCAAAGGCACCACCGGTCTAACGGGAAAGCACCACCTATCAAGGTCGGGAACGACCCGCTTCCTGATCCGCTCTCCATGAGTATGAACGGCAGGGATGTAAACTCCCTCTATCGCGGCCAGGGCGGCAACGATACGTTGTCTTTTATAGCCCTTTTCCTTTCCCTCCATAACGGCATGGACAATTTCCAGGATCACCTCCTCGCCCTCGCCAATCACAAAGGCATCTATAAAGGCCGACATGGGAGCTGGATTAAATGCGCAGGGGCCGCCGGCGATGATAATGGGGTGTTCTTCCCTGCGGTCCTTCCGTTTTAACGGGATGCCGCCCAACTCCAGCATATTCAAGACATTGGTATAGGACAATTCATACTGGAGGGAAAATCCCACGATATCGAATGCAGAGAGCGGTGTGCGCGACTCCAGTGATGACAGGGGGATATTGTTCTTCCTCATCTGTTGTTCCATATCCGGCCAGGGAGCGTAACACCGCTGGGCGACTACGGAGGGGAGGCTGTTGAGGATTGCGTAGAGGATCTGAAGCCCCAGGTGAGACATCCCCACTTCATAGGTATCAGGAAAAGTCAGGGCAAAGCTCAGTTTGCATGTCTGCCTGTCCTTTCGGGAGACATTGACCTCTTGCCCAAGATACCGGCTCGGTTTTTCAACGGACAGAAGTATCTCTTCCCAGTTCATATCAGTTCCTTTACCACCTTTGCGCTTGACCTGCAATTCTTTCCTCTGCTATGATAATAAATAAAATGAGGAAGGGGTCATCCCATGGAACCAATGAAGAGGGAAATTCTCTTTACGAAGAAAGTTATCGAAAAGAAGGTCTGGGAACTGGCCGAGACAATTTCCCGTGATTATGAGGGGGGGGAGCTAATCGTCATCGGTGTGCTCAAGGGGGCGTTTGTTTTTATGGCAGACCTGATCAGATCTCTTAGCATATCCTGCCTTATTGATTTTGTCAAACTGGCAAGCTATGGCGCCGGTTCGGTCAGCTCAGGAAAGGTTATGATGACTAAAGACATTGAGATATCTATAGAAGGAAAGGACGTTCTCATTCTTGAAGACATTGTTGATACCGGCCTGACCCTGTCTTTTTTAGTAAATCTGTTCCGGGAGAGAAACCCCCGTTCAGTGAAGGTTTGCGCATTACTCGATAAAAGACAGAGGAGAGAAGTTCCCTTTGAGGCCGACTATGTAGGTTTCACCATCGAAGATGGTTTTGTCGTGGGATATGGCATTGATTTTAACGAAGAGTTTCGGTACCTCCCGGAAATATACATCATTGAAAACATGACAGAAGAGAGAAACACCTTTATCCCCTTTGAGGAAAGGGAAGATCTCGATGACTTGCAAAGAGACGTCGAGCAGATCAGGGATCAGAAATTTGGTGAGGAAGGGGAGGAAGGGAACAACGAAAAAGAGACAAGCCGGTTATGGAGCCCATGGAAACTGACAGCTTATATAGTCATCGCCGTTCTTATCCTGTCCGGTGTTTTTCTCTGGTTCTTTCCCGGGATCGGGGAGCAGGCATGGGAGAGAATGTCCCTCTCTATACCGTGGATTGAAAAGATTCGAGGAACAGAAAGGCAAGGTGAGATATTCGATCAACCCCGTGTCCAACTCAAAGACATCAAGCAGCGCTTCGTCAATAACTTGCTCCTGGGAAATCTTCGCGTCATTGAAGGTACGGCCGTTAACAGTTCAGACTTTCCCATTGCCGGCATCCGGGTACGGGGAAGGCTATACGATGCCTATGCCATGGTTGCAGGGGAACAGGTGTCCTACTGTGGTAATTATCTAATAGATGAAGAGCTGGGATTCCTCACAGAA
>MNZP01000067.1 GCA_001873675.1 Syntrophaceae bacterium CG2_30_49_12
TCTATGAATCTTGCATGAATAGGCGAAAGGGCAGGGCAAACCCTGGGGTCAGGCATTGATAATAAGGTATTTTTAAAAACAAAAAGAGGGTCAGTGGCTATTTATGGAAGCAAAACTAAAAACGGCAAACAATAAACGGTCGCTGTCCCTCTTTTTCCCCTTTTTCAAAAAAGTTCCGGACAAAAAGCGGTCGCCATGATTGGGAATGAAAATTCATTGACTTTACCCTAAATGTAGTTATAATTGTAACTACAATGCGATTCGAGTGGGACGAGAAAAAGAATAATGAGAACATCCGAAAACACGGACTGGATTTTTCTGACGTATGGCAGGTGTTCGAGAACCCCTTGCTATCGAAACTCGACGATCGCGAAAATTATGGCGAAGATCGGTGGATCGGTGTCGGCATGATGTCAAACGGGATTGTTGTCGTTCTTGTTTTCACAGAAAAGGAGAGGGAAACGATACGCATTATTTCCATGAGAAAGGCAACGAAAAATGAGCGCACAGGTTATGAGAAAGCAATCAAAGACAGGCTGGACAAAGATTAAGGCCATGAAGGACAGGGATATCGACTTTTCCGATGTGCCCGAACTTGATGATAATTTCTTTGCGGAAGCCACACTATGGCCAGGCAAAAAGAAACAGATCACGATCCGGCTTGATTCTGACGTGGTGGACTTCTTCAAAACAAAGGGCCGGGGCTATCAGAGCAGCATTAATGCCACCCTCCGCCGTTACATGGAGGCGCAGCAACGCCGCCTGAAAAGCACTTGATCCTTCGTGACTGCTTCACAAAATCACGTTACCACATCGCCGCCAAAATAGTGGCTTTTATAAGAAGCACCTGGGGGGGAAAGAGGTCAAAAGAAGGTCAGCGGTCAAGAGAGTTAAAAGAGGGTCAGCGACTATTTATGGAAGCAAAACTAAAAACGGCAAACAATAAACGGTCGCTGTCCCTCTTTTTCGTAAATCAACTGAAAGGGGGTTAGAATATGGCAACAACCAAAACTGAACGAATAGAGATAGACCTTCCTGAAGATATAATATTTGCGATGAGGGTATTAGAGAAACCAGAGGAGGTTAAAAAGAAGCTAAAAATAGCATTGGCTATCCTATTATTTCAGGAAAAGTCTATATCACTCGGAAAGGCGACAGAACTTTCAGAATTAAGCAGGGTTCGGTTTATGGAGGTTTTAAAGGAATATGGTATACCTGCTTATGGATATGGCGAGAAAGATTTTGAAAGAGACCAGCAAGTTATGACCAGTTACCGTAAAACAGTTGAAAAATGAAAGCGATTCGGGTTGCAATAGATAGTAGTTGTCTTATTGGACTGGCACAGGTGAAACAGTTCGAATTATTAAAAGAGTTGTTTTCAGAGATATACATTCCACACGCTGTAAATGATGAGGTTGTAGTTAAGGGGAAAGGTGAGGCTGGTTCTGATGAGACGGAATCCGCGGTAAAAGAGGGGTGGATATTAAAGAAGGCTGTGAATGATGATGTAGGTATTAGGGCTTTGACAACAATCTTAGGTAAAGGGGAAGCCGAAGTTATTATTCTTTGCAAAGAATTAAAGCTTGAATATGCCGTGATAGATGAAAGGACAGCAAGAGACATGGCAGTGTTAATGGGGATAAATACAATAGGAGTCTTGGGGATTATAGATTTAGCAATTGAGAGGGGATTTGCTATTGATAAAAAGAAAGTTGTTGACCAGTTAATAAATTTAGGGTTCAGAATAAACGATAAACTTTACAAGAAGATGTTTCCTGATTCATAAGAGCGTTAAAGGTCAAGCCCTGGGGTCAGGCATTGGTAATAAGGTATTTTTTTAAAAAAGGGCTTATCTATGATTTCTGAAGAGATAATTAAGGAAGCAGTTGAACGGCTGGTAAAAGTAGCAAAACCACAAAAGATATATCTCTTCGGCTCCTATGCCCGTGGTGACGCTCGGAAGCAATCTGATTTAGATTTTCTGGTCGTTGAGCAGGTCATGAAAAACCAACGAAAGGAGATGGTTCGTCTCCATGACGCCCTACGTTCATTGCGTATCCCTGTAGACATTCTGGTTACGAGCGAATCTACATTTAACGAATGGGCTGATATACCTGGTACCGTTATGCACAAGGCAAAAACTGAAGGGCACCTGTGTTATTCGGGAGGGGGATTCCCCTTAAGTTTCCATGTATGAAGTAACGATAAGAAGATCATTTTCTGCGGCCCATACTCTGAAAGAGATCGGTGGCAAATGCGAGGAACTCCACGGGCACAACTTCGTTGTTGAGGTTTCTGTGACCGTACCGGATCTGAACCGGGAAGGTCTGGCAATAGACTTCCGGGTATTGAAGAGATGGACTGAGGAGATATTGGAAACGCTCGATCACAAATATCTCAATGATATCCCGTATTTTAATGCCCTGAATCCCTCAGCGGAGAATATTGCCCGGTTCGTCTATGAAAGGATTGCACAAAAGGCACATCTTCAGAAAATCAGGGTGTCACGGGTAACCGTGTGGGAATCGGAAGATGCAAGGGCTTCTTACGAAGGGAAGTAAGATTTCTCGCTCCACTCGAAACAAGGATTTCTCCCGGAGCCTGTCCTGAGCGTAAGAGTAAGATTCCTCGCTTCACTCGGAATGACAGAAGCGAAGGGGTCGAAATGACACTTTTTTGCTAAGACAACAGAAAGATGATTGATATTCAAAACGAGAAGGATGAGAGAAACATAGACATCACAAAGGTTGGTGTTAAGGGGATCAAATATCCTGTTGTTGTTCTTGACCGTGTACAGGGCACGCAGCCGGTAAACGCCACGATCAATATGTATGTTAATCTTCCCCATCACTTCAAGGGGACGCATATGAGTCGGTTTGTGGAAATCTTAAACGAGACACGGGGACAGATCAATATCAAGACCTTCCATATCATCCTGGAGAGGGTGAGAGAGAAACTACGAGCGGAATCGGCCCACATGGAGATTGAATTTCCCTACTTCATTGAGAAAACCGCCCCCGTGTCGAAGGCCAAAAGTCTTATGGAGTACCGGTGTTGCTTCTGGGGAAAGAATCACGGGAGCAAGACGGATCTCATGATCGGGGTGGTGGTGCCGGTCACTACCGTCTGTCCCTGTTCCCGGGAGATCAGCAACTGTGGGGCACATAACCAGCGAAGCATGGTAACGGTAAAGGTGAGATTCAAAAAGTTTTTCTGGATAGAAGACCTCATCAGGCTGGTGGAAGATTCGGCAAGTGGAGAGGTCTATTCCCTCTTAAAAAGGGTGGATGAGAAATATGTCACGGAAATGGGATACGAAAACCCCAGGTTTGTGGAAGATGTGGTAAGAAAT
This sequence comes from Syntrophaceae bacterium CG2_30_49_12, assembly GCA_001873675.1. Lineage (GTDB taxonomy): Bacteria > Desulfobacterota > Syntrophia > Syntrophales > CG2-30-49-12 > CG2-30-49-12. The sequence goes on from MNZP01000067.1 coordinate 3,353, forward strand.
GTGGCGGAAAAGTTGAACGGGGATGGTAATTTTACCTGGTACTCTGTGGAGGCGGAAAATTTTGAGAGTATCCACAACCACAGCGCCTATGCCTACGTGGAGAAAGAATGAGTAAAATGGGGGCAGAGGTAGTAAAACAATTCTTTAATCTCTACCATCATGGGTTCATCAAGGTGGCCGTCTGCATTCCCGAGGTGAAGATCGGAGATACATCTTTTAATACCGCAGCTACGTTGAGACTGGCTGGGGAGGCTGCCGCCGACAATGCCATCCTTGCCCTCTTTCCGGAGATGGGGATCTCGGCCTATTCCAACGAAGATCTGTTTCACCAGGATGCCCTCCTTACAGGCGTCCTCGATGCCCTTGAACATATAGTCAGGGCGACCAGGGGATTAAATCTGATCCTGGTCATCGGCGCACCGTTACAGGTTGACTGCCGCCTCTTCAACTGCGCTGTCGTTCTCTACCGGGGCCGTATCCTTGGTGTTGCCGTCAAATCCTACCTCCCCAACTACCGTGAATTCTATGAGGGACGTCAGTTCAGCCCTGCCGAAGAGGCCCTGCCCAAAACGGTTGCTCTTTGCGGACAGGAAGATATTCCCTTCGGCGCCGATATCATCTTTGCCGTGGGGAACATAAAAAATTTCCGGTTCTTTATCGAGATCTGCGAAGATGCCTGGGCGCCCATCCCCCCTTCGAGTTTTGCCGCCCTGGCGGGGGCAATGATCATCGGGAACCTTTCTGCATCCAATATTACCGTGGGAAAATCAGAGTATCGTCACGGCCTCGCCGCCAACCAGTCTGCCCGCTGCCTGGCGGCATACCTCTACGCCGCCGCCGGGCCGGGTGAATCCACTACCGATCTGGCCTGGGATGGTCATGCCATGATCTATGAAAACGGCAATCTCCTTGCAGAATCGGAGCGATTCCTCCAGAAACCTCAGGTGATCTATGCAGACGTGGACCTGGATCGCCTTACCCAGGACAGGATGCGCCTGACCAGCTTTGGTCAGAATGCCCGTACCCACAGGGAGAGGCTTCTGGGCTTTCGGAGAATTTTATTCTCCGTTGATCTTCCTCCCGAACGACTCCTGCTCACGCGGGAGTACCCCCGCTTTCCCTATCTTCCCGCAGATCCCGCCAGGAGGGACCAGCGTTGCTATGAAGCTTACAATATCCAGGTCCAGGGACTGACCCAGAGGTTGAAGTCCTCCGGCATACCAAACGTGGTGCTCGGCATCTCAGGAGGACTGGACTCCACACAGGCCCTTATCGTTGCCACGCGTGCGATGGACCTCCTGAATCTACCCAGAACCAACGTGAAAGCCTACACCATGCCCGGTTTCGCGACGACAGACAAAACCTACACCAATGCCGGCAGATTGATGGAGGCCCTCGGAGTGGAGGCTAATGAACTCGACATCAGGCCGGCTTGCATGCAGATGTTCAAAGATATCGGTCACCCCTATGCGACAGGTGAGAAACTCTATGATGTTACCTTTGAAAATGTCCAGGCGGGGGAACGGACATCTCATCTGTTCCGGATTGCCAATATGAGAAACGCCCTTGTCGTCGGCACCGGAGACTTAAGCGAACTGGCCCTCGGTTGGTGCACCTACGGCGTTGGTGACCATATGTCCCATTACAACGTCAATGTTAGCGTACCCAAGACCCTGATCCAGCATCTGATCCGGTGGATCGCTAAATCGGGGCAATTTTCGCTGGAGACGTCCGGGATCCTCATAGACATCCTTGACACACAGATCAGCCCGGAGTTGATCCCAGGCATAGATGGCGACCAGCCCGCCCAGAAGACCGAGGCGGTCATTGGCCCCTATGAATTGCAGGACTTCAACAATTTCTATACCACACGCTTCGGCTATCTTCCCACCAAGATCGCCTTTATGGCCTACTGTACGTGGAGAGATAAGACCCGTGGTCTCTGGCCGGATGTGCCGGAAGAGAAGAGAAATGAATACACCATCGGAGAGATCAAACGCTGGCTTAAGGTCTATCTCCTTCGTTTCTTTAAACTCAGCCAGTACAAGCGTTCTTGCGTTCCCAACGGTCCGAAGGTCGGCTCGGGTGGTTCCCTCTCACCGCGAGGTGATTACAGGGCCCCGAGTGATAGCGAGGCCACGATCTGGCTGGAAAACGCAGAGAAGATACCGGAAAGGGATGATGTATCACCATGAGAGGGGAAACTTATAGAGATTTTGATGCCACAGAACTCTTCTGCCCGAAGTGTAAAAGGGCCGTCCCGGTAAGAAAGAGACTTCTTCTCATCCTGTCCAATGGCGATAAATATGACTACATGTGTACCTTCTGCGGGACGTCGGTGGGAGACAAGCTGGTCTCCCAGCAGGACAATCTGAGGGCAATCATAAAGTAAAAGGCAAGAAGGTTCAGTCTTCCCGCAGTTCTTTCAATTTCGCATAGTAATCAAGCGCTTCAGGGTTCTTGAGGGCATCCCTGTTCTGCACGGTCTTCCCCTCGATGATCTTTTTTACCGAGATTTCAACCTTTTTCATGTTAAGGGTATAGGGTATCTCCGGCACGGCGATGATCTTTGCCGGTACGTGCCTGGGGGAGGCGCCCGCCCTGATCCTCTGTCTGATCTTATCTCTGATTTTCTCCGTCAACGCAAAGCCTTCCGCCATCTGGACAAAGAGGACGATGCGGACATCGTTTTTCCAGTTATGTCCCACCACAATACTGTCCTGCACTTCCTCCATGTTTTCCACCTGCCGATAGATCTCCGCGGTGCCGATACGAACCCCTCCGGGATTCAGTGTGGCATCCGAGCGGCCGTAAATCACCACGCCGCCCCTTTCATTGATGAGCACATAGTCCCCATGCCTCCAGATGCCTGGGTATATCTCAAAATAGGCGGCCAGGTATTTTTTCTTGTCCGGGTCATCCCAAAAATAGAGGGGCATGGAGGGAGAGGGCGCCGTACAGACGAGTTCTCCCTGTTGATTGATCACCGGTTTCCCCTCCTCATCCCAGGCCTCTACCTTCATGGCCAGCCCCCTGCACTGTAGCTCTCCGGCGTAGACCGGCCCAATGGGGTTGCCGAGGGCAAAACAGCCGTTGATATCCGACCCGCCTGAGATGGATGACAACTGGACATCCTGTTTCACTTCCCTGTAGATATAGGCAAAGCCCTCCTCGGAAAGGGGAGACCCCGTGGAAAGAATGGTCGCCAGAGGCGACAGGTCGTACTCCTTGCCGGGTTTTACGCCTTCGTTCATCAGGGCGGCGATATAACCTGCGCTGGTGCCAAAGATCGTTATCTTTTCATCCTGGGCCATCTTCCAGAGGGCGCCGGGATTGGGATAGAAGGGACTGCCGTCAAAGAGGACCACCCTGGCGCCCACAGCGAGGGAACTCACCACCCAGTTCCACATCATCCAGCCACAGGTGGTAAAATAAAAGATGGTGTCCTCACGTTTAAGGTTCGTATGGAGCAGCAATTCCTTTAGATGGTTGATCAGGATACCGCCGGCGCCCTGCACCATGCACTTGGGAAGGCCCGTGGTACCGGAGGTGAACATGATATAGAGGGGATGGTCAAAGGGCAACTGGGGAAAGACAAGATGATCCTCCGATGATTTGAAATCCTGATAGTGAACGGCATTGGGCAGGCTGCTGATATCGGGTTCTTTTTCTGTATACGGGACGACGATGACCTTCTCCAGAGAGGGGAGTTCCTTGATGATACTGGCGATGCGCCCGAGGGAATCGAGAACCTTGCCTTTGAAGAAATAGCCGTTGGCAACAAAGAGGACTTTCGGCTTAATCTGGCCGAAACGATCGAGGACACCCTTGATCCCAAAATCAGGGGAACAGGAAGACCAGACGGCCCCAAGGCTCGTTGCGGCAAGCATGGCCACAACCGTCTCCGGCATGTTGGGCATGAAACCGGCTACGCGGTCCCCCGCCTTAACCCCGATCTCTCTCAGGCCTCCGGCTATCTTTGCCACTTCATCGTAAAGTTTTCCGTATGTCATCCTTACCGGCTCATGATCCTCCCCCTTGAAGACAAGGGCGGGAGAATCATCCCTTATGCGGAGGAGATTCTCGGCAAAATTGAGACGGCCCCCGGAAAACCACTTTGCCCCGGGCATCCGGGCCGGATTGTCAATAACCTGATCGTAGCTCCTCCCGGCCTTGATCCCTCCAAAATCCCATACGGAAGCCCAGAAATCAGGGATATGATCAATTGACCAGCGATAGAGACCATCATAGTCGTTGAGATTCAGCCTGTATCTCTCATTGATGAATAACAGGAAACGATACATGTTGCTGTTCTTGATGCGCTCTTCCGAAGGCTTCCATAATAGTCCGGTCATCTACAGTTTCCTCCATTGGTAATTATCGTGATTCTTGTAACCTATAATACAAGCATGATTTATTCAAGGATAAAAGCGCCCCTCTTATTAGATATTGACAAGGAGAATCATTTAAGATAATTCGTAACTTAACTATCTTCAAGGGGAGTAACACGATGAAGCTTGCCATGCTCTCTCCGATCGCCTGGCGCACGCCGCCAAGACACCACCGGCCCTGGGGATTTTACCAAATTCTGTCCGATATGCCCGACCATAAGGTAAAGCGGATAAACGTTTATCCTGGCCGGCGTCTGAGCTATCAGCGCCATTTCCTGCGTTCAGAGCACTGGTACGTGGTAAAGGGATGTGCCGTGGCAACTAAAAACGGTCAGGAGATCGAATTGACATCGGGAAAGGCTATAGATCTGCCGGTGGAATCGTGGCACAGGATCAGGAACCCCGCCGATGAGAACCTGGTTTTTATTGAAATCCAGACCGGGGATTACTTCGGCGAAGACGACATCGAAAGGGTGGAAGACGACTATGGCAGGGTCTAAAGGACCTATCGTCAAACGCTACAAAGGATGGCTTCAATTTCTCTGTACGATCTCTGCGCAAAAGGGCATGATAAACATCTTTAGACGGCAAAGATGATCTGGGATAATACAGGAGACTATATTGTAGATTGCAGCTTGAAAGCACCATAACAGATAAGATCGTGATGAACTTCATTAATAATGCTCGCCATTAAAAACTCACCTGGAGGTCAGCCGTGAATTATTATACCACACTTTAATCTACAAAATCTTGTTGTCAAAATCTTTGACAATGGAAGTGTAATGTGGTTTATTTACTTCGCTTTTCGTTCCCAACCTTCACAACACTTTGAGGGGTATTGGAATGACCGAGTCGAGCGCACCTTTGCCAACCGCTTGTAGAGATCGGACAAATCTATCGTTCTACACCGGCAGTCCGTGCCTTTCCTTCTTCCCAACGGGCTCACAATAAACCAAAACCCCTCGATTTGGAAGGCGGTTACGATATTCGAACGGTTCAGGAGCTTTTAGAAATGGGGACGGTTTTATTTTCTCTCACAAGGATGAGAGAGGAGATAAAATAGAACCATCCCCTATATTCCCATGATCGATATCGCCGTTCCGCGGGATGTCGAGCTGGAGGTGACTGAGATAGACAATGTCTTCCTTTACAATATCGATGACTTGCAGGGAGTTGTTGATGAGAACATAAAGAGCCGCAGGCAGGTGGCGGCGAAACCGGAATATACCAAGGTTGTCAATTACAATTTGCAATCTTACTTGAATTATGTAAAGTAGAATTAACATATTTGAGGTTGTCCATGGAAGGCTTTTTTGCGGAACAGACGCGGCTCATCAGAACCGTCGGCAACAAGAAGCGTTATCTCTACGATACCATTGATCGGGATCTGCGCTGTATCGGAATTCTCGGCGCCCGGGGAACGGGTAAGACGACGCTGATGTTGCAGATGGTCAAAGAACACTCCGCCGGCGGCAATGATCGCGCCCTCTATGTTTCCATAGACAGCCCCTACTTTCAGGCCCATGACCTGTTTGAATTCGCCCGGACCTTTCATCAGCACGGCGGTGAAGTTCTTTTTATTGACGAAGTTCATAAATACCCCGATTGGTCCGTCCATATCAAGTCGATCTATGACGGCCTTCCCGGCCTGAGGGTTGTATTCACGGGATCGAGCCTTCTCAAGATCGCCAAGCAGAAAGGTGACTTGAGCCGCCGGGCCGTCATTTATCATCTGCACGGCATGTCGTTTCGGGAATATATCAATTTTACCAGACATACGGCGTTTCCGCCTTTTTCACTCGAAGATATCCTGAAAGATCACCAGGTGCTGGCAACGGATATTTGCCGGGACTTGAAAATTCTTCGTTTCTTTAAACAGTATCTGCAATCCGGTTATTATCCCTTTTTCCTGGAAGGGGAAAACTATTACCGGCTGAGACTGAGAGAGGTCATCAACCATATTCTGGAGGTGGACCTGCCTTATATCAGCGGCATTGAAATCCGGCAGATCGCCAAGATAAAGAAACTCCTCTATATGCTTGCCATCACCCTGCAGTTTGCGCCCAATATCGTGAAACTCTCCGAGGCAACGGAAATTTCGAGGCCGAAACTTTACGAATATCTCGAACATCTCCAGGACGCCAAGCTTCTCAATCTATTGCGTCGGCGGGGAAGAGGTTATGCGATCCTCACCAAACCGGACAAAATTTATCTGGAAAACGGGAACCTGATGTATGCCATTACGGAGGATATGAACGCCGGAACGTTAAGGGAACTCTTTTTCGTAAACCAACTGCGCAATGCGTTTTCAAACCATCCCGCCCTGATCGACGCGACGGTCGAGCTTACCGACCGGGGAGACTTTTATGTAAAATCGGTTTATACCTTTGAAATTGGCGGTAAAGCCGAGACGTATGACCAAATCAAGGATATAAGCAACAGCTTCATTGCCGCCGATGACATTGAAACCGGCTTCGGAAACAAAATTCCTTTGTGGCTGTTCGGCTTTCTCTATTGATTCATTCAGGGGCCTCCACATAAGTATCGCGGGCAGCCATGTCCGATACGCGAGGGCATCAATGGGCAAGAGCTTTGAAGTGGTTGTACGATAATCCGTATTATGTCACCGGAATAAATGATACAATCGGAGTAAATTACCACGCGGGAAAAAGCAATGTCAGCAAGTCTCAAACACTACCTCAACACTATCGAAAATGCCCTCAAGGCAGGCAATGCCACCGAACATACCCACCGGCCTGCCCTGAAAGCACTGCTTGAATCCAGTGATCTCCACGTCATCGCCACCAATGAACCCAAACGCATCGTTTGCGGCGCGCCCGACTACATTATCACCCGCGATGGTTTGACCATCGGCTACATTGAAGCCAAAGACGTGGGCAAATCCCTCACTGAAACAGAACGCACCGACCAGCTTAAACGCTACCGCCGCGCTCTTGATAATCTCATCCTTACCGACTATCTTGAGTTTCGCTGGTACGTTGACGGAAAGTTACGGCAGGAAGCCCGGTTAGCCCAGCCCCAAGCTGACGGCAAACTCAAAATCGGAAAACACGGTCTCAAAGAAGTTGAGGAACTGCTGCAAAACTTTTTGGTTCATCAGCCCCAGGCCGTCAACACCCCCAAAGACCTGGCCGAGCGAATGGCGCGCCTCACCCACATTATCCGCGACATCATTATGACCGCCTTTGAAACCGGCCAGGCTTCAATGTTGTTGCAAGGCTGGCGCGATGCCTTTGCCAGAGTATTGATTGCCGACCTGAACCTGCCTGAAAAAACGCCCGACTTTGCCGATATGTTTGCTCAAACGCTGGCTTACGGCCTGTTCACCGCCCGTGTGATGGACGACACCCCCCTTTCATCCTCCCTTCAAAGGGGGGAAAGAAGGGGGTTCACCCGGCAGGAAGCGCAATATCTCATTCCCAAATCAAACCCGTTTTTGCGAGATTTTTGCTCCGAAAATAGACCATTGTTTATATTTTCATGCCCCTTTGTGAGCCGCAGGCTCATGAGGGTTTCACCTGAAAATACCTTTTGACAGGCGAGACGCCTGTCCTACTGGTGGATAATTGCCCTCGAAAAGTAGGTCAGGCGTCTCGCCTGACTTATTTTCATCCTCCTTTGTGAGCCGAAGGCTCATGGATGTTTCATTCAAATTACCGGCCCCCAGC
>MNZP01000052.1 GCA_001873675.1 Syntrophaceae bacterium CG2_30_49_12
CTCTTCAAGCAAAACGCGACGACGGGTCTTCCTGGAGATCGGAATATTCCCGACTGGCGGATGAAATACACGTCCGGCATTATTCTAAAAAAACATTGCAAACCTATCAAGGCTGGACGAAAAAATTTCAAGCATTTACACAAAGCAAGAAGCCGGAACTGCTCTCAACGAACGATGTAAAAGAATTTTTAGAGAGGAGATGACAGGGTGGACGATGAAAAATGGGAAATTATCCGTACGGCATCGGGTATGACCAATGCGTACATCATTATGGGAAGGTTAAAGACCGAAGGTATCCCCGCCCGATTGAAATACGATGTAGCAGGTACAATCTATGCGGTCACGATTGATGGTCTGGGCGAAGTGGATATCCTGGTTCCCGCCGCTTGTCTCGAAAAAGCCAGGGAGGTACTCTCTCAATCTTACGAAGACGAAAACTTGGGCTGGAAAACCACCGTAATCCCTTAGAATATCCCATCCAGCGTGGCGCCGCATTGAGGGCAACTTGAGTCCTGGAGATGGATCTTTTCAATATAGAATCCGTAACGGTAAATGAGAAGTTCCCCACTGACGAAAAAGAATAGAGAACTCGGTAAGCTTCTCGTCCGTGAGCAAATCCCGGAATTAATGCAAAATCCTCTGAAAAGGAAAGAGTGACTGATGAAATTTAATAAGCAAGGGGTACTGGTATTTTTGTCTTGTGTTTTATTTTCTGTTTGGTTAGGGGGGGCCTCCTGTGCAAAACCAGCAAAACCGATCTTTAATGGGGTCTTTAATGGGGATTTTGAGCTCTTTTCTGATCAAAATCCACCCTCCGGTTGGGAGATGTGGGGAGCCCAGAAATACAAAGAACCTGACAATTATGTTAGAGACACCACCAATCCCCATTCGGGTAAGGCCTGCCTGCGTATTTACCATCCGGCAGGAACAGACGGTTATATCGTCTCTTCACCTAAATATCCTATTCGGACCAAAAAAGGAAAGAGCTACTCCATTTCTTTTTGGGCCAGGGCTGACAAACCAGGCCGATCTTTATTTGAGCTAACTGGCTATGAAAGTATAAATCCTTTTGTGGATGCCCCGGCCCCTACTTTTTCTCCTATCGAGGTTGGTCAGGAATGGAAACGGTTTGCCTTTGAGATCAAGGAGGGGTTTGATTTTTTTGCTGATCAGGCCCGGTATCTACTTTTGACTTTTAAGACGACCACCGTTGCCCAGGAGGAAAGGACCTTATGGATCGATGATGTCATCGTTACCGAAGGTGAGTTAATCCCTGGCCAAAGCTTAATTGACGAGAGGACTTTGTCCTATGCACCACTTCAGCACAGATTGAAACCAGGTCCTGAGCTGGCCTTTACCGTAGATGTCCAGAATCGTCTTCGACGGGTGCCTCAGACCGTAGGCGGCGTGGCCTTCCATCGTCTGGCCGGGTATACCGGTCAACCGTTCAATCAACAAGGCCAATATACCTTGTCCCCGGTTTTGGAAAAGGCCATTCATGACCTGCAATTGCCCATGACCCGATTTTTTGGTCTGGGAGATGAACACTTCAGCCTGGAAGAGGCCATAGATAAAACCGCCGAAGTTTGTAAACGCTTAGGGATTCCGCAGAATCAAACGGTTTTGGAATTTGAACCTCAAAATGGGGGCAAATTGGCCCCTGAAGTCTGGGCCCGTGGGGTAAGCCATTCCCTTAAAAAAGGCTATAGATTTCGCTATTGGGAGATTGCCAACGAGCCTGAACGGACCAGTCGGCAGACCGTTAGGTTAAAGCGAGAGGGATTTCGTTCCGCCGAGGATTATTTGAATCATTTTCTGCGGGTGAGTAAAGAAATTCGCAAACTGCAACCTCAGGCCCAAATTGGACTCCCGATTTCCGATCCACCCATGTGGGGAAGTTATCTTTTGAACCGGGCGGCCGGGCATTATGATTTTGTCGTCGGACATTATTATGCCGTTTCCAAGGCCCACTTGCGGAAATTGGAAGAAGTGGCCTTGACTGAGAATTATAAGACCCTGGATACGATATTGAGAATTAATGAATTGATTCGCTTGTATAATCCAGGCAGGGAAGTGTACCAGCTCGATACCGAATGGGGTATGCATAGCGGCGGGCCCAATAACGAACCCCCGGATGAAGTCAAACGGAACGGCAACATATTCGGGATCCTCCATCGGGCCGTGCGCTTAATCTATTATGCCCGTGAAGGTCTCTTGCGGGGAGCTACGTCCTGGAATCTATTGTCCCATGCCTATGAGCCCGGATTTGGCTTCGTTTCCCAGGAGGCCCCTGACCAGCGATTTATGATGTACTGGCTTTACTATTACTTTAATCGGCATCTGGGGGAATGGGCGCTCGATCTTTCGGGGACGGCGCCCTATTTCTACCCCACCCCGGAAGATGATCTAAAAATCAAACCGGGAACGTTCAGCGGACCTGTTACACCCACTTTGGTTACCCAGAGCAGGGATGGTAAAAAACTCTATATAATCATTGCCAACGGCTCATGGAACCAGGCGGTCCCCTGTCGAGCGAGGATAATTAATTTTAAAGTCATAAAAGCCGAAGGGATTTTGCTATCCCATCCGGATCCTGATGGGAACCCCCTGTTAAAACGAAAAGAAGAAGCTATTTCCCCTTATTCGGTGTCTATTCAAGACCAAAATGTGGCGTGCATCATTCCACCGCATTCGGTAGTGTTTTTAACCTTATTTTAATCCCCGGCCGGTTTTTGGATAAACCACTTCCAGCACAAGAAACGATATAGCCTTATCTTGGCCACTATTTTTCCTTGAAGGACTTGCAGGTGGAAATATATGGATATCTGATTGTTCTGCTCTATTAAAGCATAAAAGGTCATCTTCCGGCCCAATCTTTCTTCTGCCCCCTTTAACATGATCCATAGCAGGGCTTTTAGCATTCTAAAAGACCTGAAGGCCTTGGGCCTGGATGTTTTAATGCTTTTGTAGTCAAAGCAATAGGCTTCATCCGACTTCAGGTTGATATGAAATCCATCGGTCTTGTCTCGAAATAAACTGGCGGAATAAATCCAGGCATAATAGGCCACCTTTTCGCCCCAGAGGGCTCCAAACATCTTAGCTCCCTGTGTCCATCTCTCCTGAAGTACCTTGTCGGGTATCCGAATATCATTGGGCAGGCGCCAAGCCTCTTCAGGGGTAATCTCCCGGATCTCAACCCCGTAGCCCTCGGGAATAACCAGGTCATAGTCAGGAAATTTAAACCGTATCATGAAACAATCGGTTCGGCCGATAATTACTCGGAGGGCTCTTCGAAATAGACGTTGGGCCAAGTAATAAGGCCCCTGCTCTTTCAAAAGTTTAAGAAATCTTCTCTTGGGCATCTGTAAAATATAAAGGCATTGTTGACCTCTGTAATAACAGTGTGATAGTACTTTTGCAAGAAAGAAACTATCATCAACGAGGTGAAGGGATTAGAATACAAGGAGTTTACCTCAGATGAAAGAAAAACAGGCGATGGTTTTAATTGCTGAAGGAATCTCAGGGGCGGATGGTTTGCTCAGGGACCTCCTGGAGCAGCGAAATCTGGAAGTTTTGGAATGTAGCGATGGAATTGAGGCCGTACGGATCACCCTCAAGGAACAGCCGGATATTGCCATCCTTGATACAACCCTTCCACGGCTCAACGGGTACCAGGTCGCACGGATACTCAGAAATGATCCTGTCGGAAGTTCCACTTCCATTTTTCATATCGGTGCTTCCATCAACCCTGTGGAGAGGTATTGGAGCAAGCTGTGTGGGGGAGATGAATATCTCCAGAGACCTGTGCAAGAAGGCGAGATAGAAGTTCTGCTTCGTCGCTTCCTTCCCAGAAAAGGGGCAAGACGGGGACTGCTCGCGCCCGTCAGCCCTATTCCAAATTTGGATGACCATGCCATCATGGCCTTAGTAGTGTCACTCCTGGAGAAAGACCTCCTGAGGGCAAACATCCTGAACGAAATCAATATTATTGATGTATTTTACACATCTACACAGGAACTCGTTGCCGGTGCTATGGCCATCGTCCGCTCGCTTTTCCAATTTTCGCTTGGGGCTGCGCTACTTGTCTTTGATCACCATGGAGAGTTCTTCTTCTACCGTAATGCTCGGGTTGAAGAGGCTCGTTTGGGTAAGATGAGGAGGCTTATACTGGAACACCTGAGGCGTCAGAATGATATCTATTTGCAACAGGAAGAAATTCGAGAGTACTCGCTGCAATCTGATCTACTTGTAGAGGACGGATCTGAGACGGACGAAGTCTATGTGCATGTCAAAGAGGCTACACCCGTCCGAGCTGTTTTGGCCTTTGAGAACATTGGATTTGAAAATTTGGAGTGCTATGAACAAAGACTCCTTCTACTCGCCCTCGACCTTGTCCAGGGAATGCTGGAAAAAAAGATGTTCCTTGAGATGGTACAGGAATTGTCCATCATCGATACGGTCACGACAGGGCACTCCATGACCTTCTTCACGGCATGCCTGGAAAGGGAAATCGAGAATGCAAAGAGGGTTGGGTATCCTATGACAGTATTTAGTGTAGGGATCTCTAATTTAAAGGAGATCGCAAAGGAGTTAGGTATGAACCAGGGGCATAGGATTATCTATGACGTTATCCTCAAGACCCTGCGTAAAGCGGACATTGTAGCGAGGCGTGAGATGACAACCTATGTCTTCTTGCTAACCCACACCCCTCGGGAAAAGGCGATTATTGTTCAAGACAGAGTGAGAGATCGTATCAGGGAGGGATTGACCGCTTACCTTTCACCACTGCCCGAATTAGTTATAGAAATGGGAATCAGGCAGTACCAAACAGAACAAGACGTGACCCCTGAGCTTTTCCTTGCCAACATGGAACCAAGGAATAGAGATGACTGAGCAGACAGGTAAGACGAGAATCGGTGAATTGCTTTTAAAGGAAGGTCTCCTTACTCCGGAACAGTTGACCCAAGCCTTAGCGGTTCAGAAGACTCAGACCGCCTACAGACCTCTTGGGGAGATATGTGTGGAAATGAAATTCATTTCCATGTTGGAACTGCAGCGTATTCTCAAAAAGTATAAGAAACGCATACAACTGGGAGAGTTGTTCCTGAACCTGGGGCTGCTCACTCGAGAACAGCTCCAGACAGCTTTGGACAAGCAGAAGGTCGAAGGAGGAAAGCTGGGACAAATCCTGATCGAGATGGGAATAATCACGGAGAACATGCTTGTCAATACCCTTGCCATCCAGATGGGGATACCCAAGATCACCCCTGACTTTAGTCTTATTGACAGGAAGCTCTCACAGGGGATTAGTATGCACTTCTTGATGAAAAATGAGGTGATCCCTGCCTTCAAAGAAGGCGATGTCCTTACCGTGATTATGAGCAACCCCCTTGATGAAGACACTATTGAAGATCTGAGAAAAGTTTTCCGATGCAATATTGAACCGGCAATCGCTTCAGCAACCGCAATTCGAGATACCATCAGAAGAATACCTGAAAATGTGTCATACAAGGGCAAGGTCGAATAAAATGATTCCAGGAAAGACCTGATCATCGGAGACATGAATCTCTCGATAGAAAGTGGGGACAACATCGTAGCGATTCTTGACTACATTATCAGTGGTGCGATCATAGAGGGAGCAAGCGACATTCATATCGAGCCTAAGGAGAAAATGCTAACCGTCCGCTATCGTGTGGACGGAATATTGCGACATAAGACAGATATTCCCATCTACCTTGCCCCAAACCTTGTCTCCAGGATCAAGGTACTTTGTGGATTGGACATCGCGGAGAAGAGGAGACATCAGGATGGTCGTATTGAGGCACGGGTCAATAACATTGAAGTAGATCTGAGGGTTTCTGTCTACGTTTCCAGTCACGGAGAAAACGTGGTGATTCGAATCCTCCACCGCAAGACTCAGTTTATTAACCTGGATGCCTTGGGCCTCTCTCCTGCTAATAGGATTAATTATCAAAGGGTGTTGGATCAGCCTTCAGGGATCATCCTGGTAACAGGCCCCACGGGGTGTGGCAAGACCACGACCCTCTATGCTTCCGTGAACTACCTGAATGATGGCCAGAAGGCGATTATCACCGTGGAAGATCCTGTAGAATACATCATGGAGGGGGTTGTCCAGGGACAGCTCGATACAAAAATAGGGCAGACCTATATGGATTTCCTGAAGTCTATGATGCGACAGGATACTGATGTCATCATGATCGGAGAAATCAGAGACCAGATAGCAGCAGAAGCGGTGATCCAGAGCGCCCTGACCGGCCATAAGATCTTGAGCACCTTTCATACGGAAGACACGACAGGGGCACTGTTGCGACTCATGGACATGGGAATAGACACCTTTCTTATATCCTCTACGCTGGTGTCCGTCATGGCCCAACGTCTTGTCCGCGTTCTCTGCAAGCGGTGCCGAAGACCATATCTCCCGGACCAGCGTCTTTTGGCCTGTTTCAATATCGGTTCTATGGACCTGAAGAGCTTTACCATATATGAGGCAGTAGGCTGCGATGATTGTGGAGGCACAGGCTTTAAGGGACGGATAGGAATCCATGAGCTTCTCCTCTTAAACGATGACATCCGGGATGCCATCCTGGCCAGGAAGACCTCCAGCCAGATCAGATTCGTTGCCAGGGAGAAGGCCGGCCTCACCTCTATGCGCGAAGATGGCTTTTATAAGGCCACACAGGGGATTACTTCCCTTGAGGAGATACTTCGGGTCGTTTTTCACAACCAGGGGGATACCATCTATCCTCGCGCGGCAGAAGATATCATTGCCCTTTGTGAAGGCCGAAAACCCGCTGCCCCATCGGAACTCATTCCGGTTGGAGTTCAAGATATGAATCCCCCGGAAGAGGAGAAGGTCCCTGTTTCGATCAGGGTGACAGAGTCGGCTTTCCCGGAAGGTGAGGCCTACAGGGTCCGTTTTGAAACCTCCGCAGTGGAAACAGAAATACAGGGAATTATGGATTTCTTTGATGCCTATACAGGTCTAATGGAGAGGATGGGCCTCGCAGTTGACCATGGAATGGCTGAGAGCTTTGTGGATACTATCATCTATCATGTGAAACGCCTTGAGGTTTCCATGAGGGCGGAGTTTGTGGAACTGGTCCTCCGGGTGAGGGATGGAAAGGTAAAGATTGAGATCGAGACGTTGGTCACGCATGAACCTTTTCCTCTTCCGAGGGTTGCAAGCAAGGAGAAAGGGCTGCGGCTAATCAACTTCCTGATGCCTCCATCGGGCATAGGCCATGCCCTCATCGCGGAAAACAATTTTATGGGAAAGAGGACACCTGCACAGAAGAGGTCTTCTCTCGTCAATATTCTATCGAGCCGCATGAAAGAAGAAGATATGGGTGGACCCAAGGTACAAGAATTTAAAGCATCTTTGCCCAAAGTGATCTCTCCCTTGTATAGAAAGCATTTAGAAGAAGTAGAGGTAGGCGTGATTCTTAAATGATTGCCCCATACCTTAAAAATGACAGGAAGCGGAGTGTTACAGGACCTTACGGAGGAATTGGCCGGTGAGGGATTCTTTTAGCTCTGCCACCTCTTCGGGCGTGCCGGAGGCCACGATCTGACCGCCGCGGGGTCCCCCTTCCGGGCCGAGATCAATGATATAGTCGGCGGATTTGATAACGTCCAGGTTGTGTTCAATAACGACCACCGTATTCCCCATATCCACCAGTCTCATCAGGACATCGAGAAGTTTATGGATATCGGCAAAGTGAAGACCAATGGTCGGTTCGTCAAGGATATAGAGGGTGTTGCTGTTCATTCGTTTCCCTAACTCTCTTGAGATATTGATCCTCTGGGCCTCTCCCCCCGAAAGGGTCGTCGCCGATTGACCCAGCCTGACATATCCGAGACCGACGTCAAAGAGAAGTTGAAGCTTAGACCTTATGGTAGGAATATTCTCAAAGAAGGAGAGGGCCTGATTAACCGTCATCTCGAGGACATCAGCGATGCTCTTCTCCTTGTACTTGATCTCGAGGGTATCCTGATTGAATCTCCTCCCGTGACAGACATCGCAGGTTACATAGACATCGGGTAGAAAATGCATCTCGATCCTGAGCAGACCGTTCCCCTCACAGGACTCACAGCGGCCGCCCCGGATGTTAAAACTGAAGCGGCCGGGCTTATAGCCCCTGATACGGGATTCGGGAAGGCCGGTGAAAAGATCCCGGATATAGGTAAATATCCCGGTGTAGGTAACGGGATTGGAACGGGGGGTACGTCCTATGGGCTGCTGGTTCATCATAATGACCCTCTCGATCCCACCGAGGTCTCTGACCCGCCTGATCTTCCCCATGCCACCCCTCCGCTGATTCAGTCTCCGGGCAAGGATATTATAGAGAGTTTCAATGACCATGGTGCTCTTTCCCGAACCGGAGACACCGGTCACGACGGTAAACACCCCCACAGGGATCTTAATATCTATATCTTTCAGGTTGTGTTCACAGGCCCCTTCGAGGATGATAAACCGATCGGCGACGAACCTTCGCCCCCTGGGGATGGGGATGGACAACCTCCCGGACAGATACATACCGGTCAGCGATTTATCACTCTCACAGATCTCCTCCGGTATCCCGTGGAAAACAACCTCCCCCCCGTCTAACCCGGCGCCTGGCCCCATATCAATAATATCATCTGCGGACATCATCATCTCCGTGTCATGTTCCACGACCAGCACGGTATTGCCCATATCCCGGAGCCGCTTGAGGGCTGATATGAGCCTCATATTATCCCTCTGGTGCAGGCCTACCGTCGGTTCATCGAGTACATAGAGCACCCCAACCAGCCCGGAGCCTATCTGGGTCGCCAGCCTGATACGCTGCCCCTCTCCGCCGGAAAGGCTGCTCGCTGACCGGTCCAGACTAAGATAGTCCATGCCCACGTCCAACAAAAATCGGAGCCTCTCCCTGATCTCCTTGAGAATCCTTTCCGAAACAAGGGCATCCTGATGGGAGAGTGGAATTACCTCAAAGAATTCAAGACATTCACCGATGGACATCCGGCAGACATCATATATATTTTTGCCCGCCACGGTTACAGAGAGGCTCTCCCTCTTCAGTCTGGCCCCCAAGCATGTGGGGCACTCCCGCAAGGCGATGTATCGCGCCAGCTCTATCCTGACCGCATCGGAGTTTGTTTCCCGCCATCTGCGGTCGAACTGGTTGAGTATCCCTTCAAAGGGCTTGCTATAAAAGAATCTTTGACCGTTTTTGTCCAGATAGAATTTGATCCTTTCATCCCCCGAACCGTGTAAGAGGACGATTTGCACGGCCTTTGGCAGTTGATCGAAGGGGGTGTTAATGTCGAACTGGTAATGCCGGCAGAGGGCATCCAACATCTGATGATAGTACATGGAATTTCGACCTGCCCAGGGGTCAATAGCCCCTTGCCTGATCGAAAGGCCCGTATCAGGGACGACCAGGTTTTCGTCAAAATACGTTTTGTTGCCCAGTCCTCCGCAGTCCGGGCAGGCGCCGTAGGGGCTGTTGAAGGAGAACACCCGGGGGCTCAACTCCGGGATGCTGATACCGCACTCGATACAGGCGTACCTTTCACTGAAAAGTACCTCTTCCCCATTAAAAAGATCAACCCTTACAAGGCCCTCTGATAAGCCGGCGGCAATCTCGAGGGAATCTCTCAGGCGCTTTCGGATCCCTCCTTTTACGATAAGCCTGTCAACGACAACATCAATGTTATGACGTTTATTCCTGTCGAGGACGATCTCATCGGTAAGTTCCCTCATTTGGCCATCAATGCGCACGCGGGCAAAGCCTTCCCTCAGGAGTTTCCTTAGTTCCTTTTGAAATTCCCCCTTCTTTCCCCTGACTATAGGAGATAGGAGCCCGATCTTTGTATTTTCGGGAAAGACAAGGATGCTCTCGACCATCATGTCTATGGTCTGAGATTTGATTTCCCTTCCGCATTGTGGGCAGTGGGGTACGCCTATGTGGGCATAGAGGAGGCGGAGGTAGTCGTAGATCTCCGTGACCGTCCCCACGGTGGAACGGGGATTCTGACTTGCCGTTCGCTGTTCGATAGCAATAGCGGGGGAGAGTCCCTCAATCGCCTCAACCTCAGGTTTGTCCATCTGACCGATGAACTGCCGGGCATAGGTAGATAGCGATTCTACATAACGCCTCTGTCCTTCGGCATAGATGGTATCGAAGGCGAGGGATGACTTGCCGGAACCGCTGACACCGGTGATGACAACAAGCTTATCCCTCGGTATATCTATATTTATATTCTTTAGATTATGCTGGGAGGCCCCTTTGATTCTGATATAATTCATCCCTAAAGTTTTATCTCGATGTGGGATTTCTTTCTCAATTCTCCAATCCATTCTTCATACTTCTTATCCATTTCTTCCCCCTCTATCTTTTCTTTGATCTCTTCACGGACGGATTCGAGGGGCTTAAGCCCCCCCCCTCTCTTATCAATGACCATGATGATATGAAAACCTATGGAGGACTCAATTACGTTACTGATCTCATCTTTTCCCAGGCTGAAGGCCACCTCTTCTACCGCAGGAAGGATCATCCCCCTTCCGATAAAGCCGGTATCGCCACTCACAGATCCTTCCGAGTAAGTTGCCGCGGCAAGATCAAAGGATTCCGCCGTATTTATCTGTTTGCGGATCATTTCGGTATCGGCCTTAAGCTTTGCCTTCATCTCCGGATCGCAGTCCTTTGGAATGGGGATAAATATCTGTTTAATCCGAACCGTTTCTCTGCCCTCGTAATCCTCCCTGTGCTTACGGTAATACTCTCCTATCTCATCCTCACTAACCGTAACCTTGGGCCTCAGCTCCCGTCTGATAAATCTCATCCTGGTCATCTGATCTCCGATCTCTTTCTTGTAGACCTCAAAACTGGAACCTTCCTTAATAAGGATTTCTGCAAAATCCTCCCTCTTGATATTTCTTTTGCCAAGAAGACCTTCGATTGTCTCTATAACCTCTTCATCTTTGACGGCAATCCCCGCTTTTTTCGCCTCCTGCTCGAGCAGGTAACTATCAATCAGCTTATTCAACATGGCGACCTTAGCCTCGGCAATAACACCATCCTTATCCCGTCCCCTGTAAGATTCTTCTATCTTTTTCCGGTATGAGGAAAGGGCGCTGTTTAAATCGAACATGGTGATAACCTCATCATTTACAATGGCCACGATTCTGTCTGCAATTTCGGCATATACCGAAGTAGTTAGAAAAACCGCAAAAGAAAGGACCACCCAGGTCTTTAATATTTTTCCTGTGATTTTCACTCCCCCCAGTTGGGTATTGTCAAAAGTTTTTTGTTTACCTACTTTAATGTGAC
>MNZP01000140.1 GCA_001873675.1 Syntrophaceae bacterium CG2_30_49_12
GCTTTCTTTGGCTAACTTTGTTGGCTTCGTCGTCGGCGTCCTCGACGTATTAGTAATACGCCTGCGGCGACTCCTCCTTGCCGCCGCGTTATCCTTTGAAAGCTAAATGGTATAAACGCCAAAGGAGGGCCACGCTCCGTCGTGGCCGGGTTGTAAGGGGGGTAACAATGAAACGTCTTTTCGGACTGATCAAAAAAGAGTTTATCCATTTCTATCGTGACCCGGTAGCAATATCCCTTATTATCTACCATTTTACGGCATGTATTGTTTTATGCGCCTATTGCTGGGTTATAGATATAAAGCACCTCCACACGATTATCTATGACATGAATCGGACAGAAACAAGCCGCGACTTAGTGGAAAAATTTCTCTCTACCGAATATTTTGATCTGGAGTCTTTTGCCACCAGCATGGAAGAGGTTAAGGGGAGGCTGGACAGCGGCCGGGCCAGAGTTGCCCTGATCATTCCCCCGGAATTTACCCGTTATCTATCAGAGGGGAGAGCCGCTGCGCTCCAGTTCATCGCCGATGGTTCTGATGCCAATCAGGCAGGACAGGGGATCGGCTTTGCCAAACGCATCATTGCCACCTATAATGAGAAAATTATCAGGGAGAGGCTAAACAAGCGGGGATTGGTGGTTACCCACGTCCCCGGTATAGATGCCGGCATGAGAACACTTTTTAACCAGGAGATGGAGGGGGTTTACTATGTGGTGATCTATCACATTGTTGTGGCCGGACTTATCGGGGGGCTTGTCCTTTCCTCGACCGCCCTTGTGAGGGAGAAAGAGAGGGGGACAATTGATCAGCTTATGGTTACCCCCACACGTTCCTGGGAGATCCTGGTCGCCAAAACAACAGCCCCTCTGATTATCGCCCTGCTCGCTACCGTCTTCTCCTTTCTCATTGTCTGGTGGTTTAAGGTACCCTGCAGGGGGAACCCCCTTACCTTTTTCGCTTACATGGGGCTTTTTTTGTTCAGCATCACCGGTATTGGTATCCTCGTCGGGACAATCTGCAGAAATATGCTTCAGGCGATTCTTTTGTCCTTTGTGATATGGTTTGTCGGGATCTTTCCGGCAGGCATTGTTACACCGGTAGAGAATATGCTGCCGTTTTTGCAAAAGATGGCCCAGGGCATACCGACAACCCACTTTATGATCGCCGCAAACGGTGTCTTCCAAAAGGGTCTTGGGTTTGCCGTTTTATGGCCCGAGGCGGTGAAGCTTGTTGCTATAGGCTCAGCCTTCATGATCATCGGCTGTTTTCTCGCCTGGAGACAGTTCAGGCAGTAAACAGGAAATTAAAGGTACTTGGCGTTAAGTTAGGAGAGTTTCTTAGACCTTCCGGGATTTATAGAGCAGCGACGAGCGGATGAAGCTGGTAAACAGGGGATGGGGTCGGGTTGGCCTTGATTTGAATTCAGGATGGAATTGACAGCCAAGGAACCAGGGATGATCTTTGATCTCCACGATTTCTGCCAGGCGCCCATCGGGAGATGCCCCGGTGATGCGGAGCCCGTTCTTTACGAGGAGATCTTTGTAGTCGTTATTGAATTCATAACGGTGCCGGTGTCTCTCGCTTATTTGTTGTTCGCCGTAAGCATCGAAGGCAAAAGACACATTTTCGATAAGACATGGATAGGCCCCCAGTCTCATGGAGGCCCCTTTTTCTGTGACGTTTCTCTGTTCGGGGAGAAGATCAATCACCGGATATAGTGTCTCCGGATCGAATTCAGAACTGTTGGCCTTTTCTAACCGGCAAACATGCCTTGCATACTCCACTACTGCCATCTGCATCCCCAGGCAGATGCCAAAAAACGGAATATGCTTCGCACGGGCGTATTGGATAGCAGAAATCATACCCTCCACCCCCCTGTATCCAAATCCCCCCGGCACAAGAATGCCATCGGCAACACCCAGACAATGCTCAACACCTTCCCTTTCGATCTTTTCGGCATCCACGAAGTGGAGAATTACCCGGGAATCGTTGGCAATACCACCGTGGATCAGCGCCTCATTCAAGCTCTTGTAGGAATCCTTCAAGTTTACATACTTTCCCACAATGGCGATCCCGACCTCATGGGAAGGGTTATTAATCTTATGCGTCACCTCTTCCCAGGCATCGAGATGTGGCTGACCTGTCCAGATGTTTAAAAGGTCAACAATTTTTTCATCCACTCCTTCCTGTTGGAAAACGAGGGGCACCTCATAGATACAATCAACATCCTTGGCGGTGAAGACTGCCTCTACCTCGACGTTGCAGAAGAGGGCGATCTTGGTCTTAATTTCTTCGGAGAGAAAATCTTCCGTACGGCACAGCAGGATATCCGGCTGGATACCGATTTCACGTAGGGCTTTAACGCTGTGCTGCGTTGGTTTTGTCTTCACCTCACCGGCGGTTTTAATATAAGGAACCCACGTGAGGTGGATAAAGATGGCATTTTGTCTGCCCACCTCATTACGGAATTGTCTGATCGCCTCCAAAAAGGGCAGACTCTCGATATCGCCTACCGTTCCGCCGATTTCCACGATGGCGACATCAAATCCGTGGGCAGACTCTCTTATATAGCCCTTGATCTCATCGGTAATATGGGGGATGACCTGTACCGTCTTTCCCAGGTATTCGCCCCGTCTCTCTTTTGAGATTACGGAAAAATAAACCTGTCCTGTAGTCAGGTTGTTACACTTTCCCATGCGGGTAGAGGTGAAGCGTTCGTAATGCCCCAGGTCAAGATCGGCTTCCGCGCCGTCATCGGTTACAAAGACCTCGCCATGTTGAAAGGGGTTCATTGTGCCCGGATCAACATTGATGTATGGATCCAGCTTTTGATTGGTTACCTTAAGACCACGGCATTCAAGAAGGGCGGCGATAGAGGCTGCCGCCAGTCCCTTGCCGAGAGAGGAAAGGACACCACCGGTCACAAAAATGAACTTTGTCTTCATAAAAAGTAGATTACCATTATTCGTCGAGTTTTTCAAGTTCCTTACGTGAACGATCCACTAGTCATTAAAAAAGACACTCCAGTAATTCTCTGAGCGTACCAATTCTGAAGAGTTTTATTTTTGTAGGCGGCACAATTTCACAGGAAAGAGTTCTGGGAAGGATGCAGCGTTTGAACCCCATCCGGGCCGCCTCCTTGATCCTGGTCTCCATCTGGGATATCCCCCTTACCTCGCCGGTGAGACCAACCTCACCAAAAACAACGGTTCCTGAATCAATAGGGCGGTCAAGAAAACCGGAAATTAGGGAAGATACGATCCCCAGGTCCACTGCCGGCTCATCAACCTTTACGCCACCAGCTACATTGATAAAGATGTCTTGATTGCCGAGGTGAAGGCCACAGATTCTATCTATCACGGCAACAAGCATAGACACCCGGTTGTGGTCAACACCGATGGCAGTCCGCCTCGGCATTCCTAAATTGGTGGGACTGACTAAAGACTGTATTTCTATGAGGATCGGTCTTGTCCCTTCCATGCTCGGTACGACTACTGAGCCGGCAGCCCCTTCCGGTCTTTCCGCCAGGAAAAACGCAGAGGGATTCGCTACTTGTTGCAAACCGTTTTCCCTCATCTCGAAGACACCGATTTCGTTGGTTGGTCCATACCGGTTCTTCATGGTCCTGATGATCCGGTAGGTATGTCCCCCATCCCCCTCGAAATAGAGGACTGTATCCACCATGTGTTCCAGGACCTTCGGGCCGGCAATAGAACCGTCTTTGGTTACATGACCGATGAGAAAGACGGGAATCCCTGTCTTTTTTGAGAGGAGAATGAGAGTTCCTGATGTCTCCCTCACCTGCCCCACACTACCTGGCGCAGAAGAAAGGGCGGATGAATAAACCGTCTGGATGGAGTCAATCACCACGACGTGGGGTGATAATTCTTTGATCTGCTGGATGATGTTCGAAAGGGCGATCTCGACGAGAACGAGAAGATTCGTTGATGAGGCCCCGACCCGGCTTCCCCGAAGTTTAATCTGTTTTGCCGATTCCTCTCCGGAGACGTAGAGGACTTTCATGTCCCTCTCTGCCAAACACTGGAGGACCTGGAGGAGGAGAGTTGATTTACCGATCCCCGGATCACCGCCGACCAGGATCGCCGAACCGCTCACGATCCCGCCGCCGAGGACCCTGTCCATTTCGGCAATCCCTGTCCCAACTCTCTCCTTTTCATCCGCTGTGATAGCGTCAATCGGCAGGGGGGAGCCTGCAAACTGAAACTCAGAAGAAATAGCAGGAGCGGTTCCCCTTATTTCCTCTTCCACAAACTGGTTCCACTCGCCGCACGAGGGGCATTTACCCAGCCATTTTGGCGATTGGTGACCGCAGTTCTGGCAGAAAAATTGGGTTTTAACTTTTTTCAACCCATCTTTCACTCTTTACCCTGTCCTCTATGTGCCGGATCATTTCCCCGACGGGGGTGCTCTGTCCAAAAAATCCGGTTATCCCTATTTCTCTCAACTTAGGCCGATCCTCTTCTATAATCCTTCCACCGGCGATGACACATATATCACCGCATCCTTTTTCCTTCAGCAATTCAACAACCCTGGGGAAAAACAACATATAAAGGTGATCGTTCAAGTAACTCAGGGCAATGACATCGGCGTCTTCCTCAATGGCGGTATTGACGATGTGCTCCGGCGTATTGAACTTTCCCAGATACACTACCTCCATGCCGGCTTTTCTGAGTATATGGCTTAAATATACTATTCCCCTATCGTGGCAGTCTAATCCCGGCAGAGCTACCACGACCTTGATCTTCCTGTTTGCACTATCCTCCATGAAATCACTCCTCATTCAGTAGGGGCAGGATATAAAGCTGCCCTTGTAAATATATCTTATATGTACAGGCAGAGCGTGAACCGGTTTAACCCAAATTATGTGAATTTATGAAAATTGTTGTAGCCGCTGGCTTTAGCCTGCGAATAAATTCACCCAATAAGTGAAATAAATATTGTCATAAATAGCGCAACCTTAAGGTTGCGGCTACAATTCACGCATAATTTGGGTTTAAATCTGACCATGCAATACTTCATAAGGATCATAAGTTGCTCCATTTGCCACCCGGATCGTTCCCAATATCTCCCCCAGGGTTGCATTTGCCCTCAGAGAGGTCATTATCAGGGGGATCAGATTATGAGCTTCCCCCCTGGCCGCTTCCTCTCCCAGGGTCGTCAGCGCATCCTTTGCCTTCTTCTTGTCCCTCGTCTCACGGAGCCTTCTGATCTCGTTCTCCCTCTTCTCAGAGGTGGCCATCTGCTCTTCCAGGGGTCTGTCTCTCCCCACCATGATGGGTACCTCTTCCTCTTTTGAGACGACAAACTCATTCCTGCCCACAATGATTCTCTTCTTTTCTTCTATTTCCTGCTGTTCTCTGATCAGCTCACGATCCAGCTCCGCGCCGATCCATCCCGATTCCGTAGCCTGAATGGCGCCTCCCATGTCGTTTATCTTGTTTATTACCTTGAACATCTCCTCTTCCATCTTATTTGTAAGCCATTCCACAAAATAGGACCCCGCAAGAGGGTCGGCGACGCTTGCCACTCTTGATTCGTAGGCAAGAATATTGTGAATGTTGAGAGAGGTCAAAGCTGAATGCTCGGTAAGGATGTAATAACCCTCATCGTAGCCTGCCGGATCGAAAGATTGCAGGCCGCCCAGGACGCATGCCAGGGATTCGAGCGTGACTCTCGCCACATTGTTCACAGGCTGTTGTACTGTTAAGGAGTTGCCTGAGGTATGAACAGATAGATAGAGCCTGCATGATTCCGGCTTCTGGGCGCCGTATTTTTCACTCATCGTCCTGGCCCAGACCCTCCTGGCAGCCCTGAACTTGCATATCTCCTCGAAAATATCCATATCGCACGCACATCCGAATACGTTTACCCGGGGGGCAAATTCATCAACCGCATACCCCCGCTTCAACATCCTCTGGATATATTCCTCCATGATAGCAATAGTAATGGCCATTTCCTGGATGGCATTAGCGCCCTTTTCATGCAGATCATAGGCATTGGGGGCGATAGGATGCCATCTCGGGGTGTTCTTTATAGAGTACTCGATCACATCGGTGGCCAGTTTTGCCGCCAGGCCCAGAGGTTTGGCATTGGTCTCGTACATGCTGTAAACGAGATGAATCGGCTCATTCAGGATGGAGCCACTGATCTTTTTCAGGTCATACCCCATATTCTGGGCATAGGCGACAAAGGCCGCATACACGACGACGGCGGCCATCGAGGGATTGTTGAAAGAGACGCTTACATCTTCCAGGGATATCCCGTCAAACAGAGCATGCATGTCCTTAAGGCAAACGATAGAAACCCCGCTGACGCCCGCATATCCCCGGGCCAACGGATGGTCGGGATCAATTCCCTGATGGGTGATGGTGTCACCAAAACAGTACAGCCCTGAGGCGCCCTTTTCCAACAGGTACTTGTATCTCTTGTTGGTGTCCGCCGTCGAACCAAGGCCGGTAAATACCCTCCTCGTCCATAGTTTCCCCCGGTACATATTCTGCCATATCCCCCTTGTGAAGGGATATTCTCCGGGGTCGGCGACCTCCTTCCGGTAATCCATGCCCTCTAAATCAGCAGGACGGTAGACCTCTTTTAAAGGTATCCCGGCTGAAGTTTCCGTGACAGGACAACCATCAAATCGCCTTGCCGATTTGACTTTTTCTTTACTGTTCATAGTCTGCCCTCCTTTTAAAATATCATACTTCCACTTTTATTTTCTTGTCAATTTCTTTCTCTGACCCTGTGCTGTAGAAGGGGGGCTCTACATTAAGGCTTGAAATATTTCAATAAAACCGGTACTATTAGATTGACAAAAATCATTAAGGATTTCCTTGAGCATGGTAAGGATACAGAGAATCATTATTGCCCTATTGCTGCTTATGGTAATGCTGTTACCCTCTGAAGCCATTGCTCTGACAAGGCTCCTCAATATTCGACACTGGACCGCACCGGACCATACAAGGATCGTCATTGATACGAGTGATGAAGCTCAGTATAACATCGTCAAAGATGAACAGAAAATATCAATTAATTTCAAAAATACCGCTTTCCCCCAAACCATTACGCCCGAGATCATCTTGAACAAGCCTGGAATAGACAGAATTATGCTGATACCACTTCCACGGAATGCTGTAAGGGTTCAGTTGTCACTGGCCAAATATGTGAACACAAAAGTATTTAAACTCAAAAAATTCCAGCAAAAACCTGATCGTGTCGTTGTTGACATTGAACTTCCCGATATTGAAAAAAAAGAAATCGAAGAAAGGAAACAGATCAAGGTCTCAAGAAAGGATAAAATTATCATTATTGATCCTGGTCATGGAGGAGATGACCCCGGGGCAATTGGACAAGACGGCACGTGCGAAAAGGATGTTGTCCTGACTATCAGTAGAAAATTAAGGGATATGCTCAATAAAAGCAATGGGTATCGCTCCTTCCTGACCAGGGGGGGAGACTATTACGTACCTTTCAAGAAAAGGTTGCAGATAGCAAGGGAATACGGCGGCGACCTGTTCGTGAGTATCCATGCGGATGCTTCCCGAAACAGGTATGTTCGTGGAAGTTCAGTTTACTGCCTCTCAACCGGAGGGGCAAGCAGTGAAGCCGCAAGGGTCTTAGCGCGTAAAGAAAACCTGGCCGATATTATAGGAGGTTCTCCAAATGGCGAAGGCAATAATAATGAATTGGATCCTATTATCCTGAATATGTTTCAAACCAATACCATCAACCTGTCGAAAAGCTTCGGCACTATCCTTCTTAAACATCTGGACACGGTAGGTCCTCTAAAATTCTGCAATATTCAGGAAGCATCTTTCATAGTCCTCAAACTTCCTGAGATTCCGTCCGTTCTGGTGGAGACCGCTTATATTTCAAATCCAGGAGAGGAAAGATTGCTGCGGAGTCGTCACTTTCAGGAGAAGATTGCAGAGACTATAGCTGCCTCCATAAGTGAATTCTTCCCTCTTCCATCATCGGTAAGTCCGGAACTTATAATAACGAAACAGGATGGTACAACAAAATCCGCTCCCGATGATGCACCAAAAAACACAGAGCCCCCTACCCCTATCTCTATTTATAAGGTTAAAAGGGGTGATACCTTAAGCAAGATTGCGAGGAAGTATGACACAACGATCAGCACCCTGCTAAAGCTAAACCACATGAAGCTTAATGATCCATTGTACGTGGGTCGGCTGCTGAAGATAAGGGAGCCGGAAGTGGATAAAAAGGGGGAGGAGAGGGTTGTGCCTTTGAAGGCGGATGCTTCCTCCGCTCGGAGGTCTAAGGTTTGTACCTATAAGGTTAAAAGGGGTGATACCTTAAGCAAGATTGCGAGGAAGTATGACACAACGATCAGCACCCTGCTAAAGTTAAACCACATGAAGCTTAATGATCCATTATACGTTAACCAGATATTGAAGCTTCCTTAGTTCATACCTGTGACAGAAGATAGAGAAGGTCTTGCGTGGTACGATGCGACTACATCACCTGAATTTATTATTGATTATTTTTCTCTTTTTTACCGTGAATGCAGAGCGGTCTTATGGCACGGTACTTGAGTGGAAACCATTTAAAATGAGAGCCGATCTCGCATTAAGTGTTTCCGCGGTGACTCCACTGGAAAATAAAATCAACTTTATGCCGGACGGGTCTTCTGAAATCCTGGATATCGAGGATTTTATGGATAGTTATTTATCTACACTTGATACAGACAGAAAAAGCGAAGCAAACTGGAATCGCTTTAATCTCCGTTACCTTACCTTGACGTTTTCACACTATGCAACCGGTCAGTTTGAGAGAGATATGACCGAATTATTCAGTAACGAAGGGAATAAATGGGATGCGATCAAGTCCTTGCCGACAATATTTTTGCATTCACCATACCAGGATACATTTGAATCTATCGGCAAGATATTCGAACCGGAGGTCAACCTGGGCATAGAGTTCTGAAGTCATCAGTCGTAAGTCATCAGTCCTCCGGCAATTCCGGTTCGTATGCAAGCCTGCCGTATACACTT
The DNA here is from genome assembly GCA_001873675.1 of Syntrophaceae bacterium CG2_30_49_12. GTDB lineage: Bacteria > Desulfobacterota > Syntrophia > Syntrophales > CG2-30-49-12 > CG2-30-49-12. Next base: position 9,036 of record MNZP01000140.1, read on the forward strand.
TCATAAGACTTGCAGCAGGGGCAAACTTTTCGATCCACATTCTTGACAAACCAGTAACAGATGCCCCCCTGCTTCTTTCTCGCCCTTCTGCACACAGGACAGAAATCCTTGCAAAACCTGGCTGCTCTCATCTTCCATTCCATTTCTTTTATAACCTCCTTTCACCCATATTTTCAGGACAACTTATCCTCAAGAAAAATAATCGTACATTTCCCAGATTGTGAGAAACAGGGAGGCAATAATGGGCCCGATGACAAAACCGGAGATGCCGAACAGGGCGATACCTCCTAAGGACGATAAGAAAATCAACAGGGGGTGCAATTGTACATCCTTGCCGATTAATACAGGTCGCAATAGATTGTCCACCGTACTGATAACCGCCGCGCCGAAGACCAGGATCAGAATTCCCTCCCATGTATGACCGGTCAACAACATAATAATGCCCGCAGGAACCCAGATAATGGAACAACCAATACTCGGAACGAGAGAGGAAACCACCATTACAATGCCCCAGAACAATGCCCCCTCAATACCGGCCACCAAAAAAACAAGACCGCCCAATATTCCCTGAAGACCACCGATAATCAAGGTTGCCTTCAGGGCAGCTCTGGTAGTGTCTGTAAATCGTTTATAAAGCATTTCTCCCCTATCATCTTCCAGGGGGAGGAAGCGCAGCAACATCCTGAGAAATTTGTCCCCGTCGCGAACAAAGAAAAAGAGGGCGTAGAACATGATGGCGAACTTGACAATAAAGATGAGAGTGTTTTGTGTCAGGCTCCTGATGTGGACAAAGATGTAACCGGCAATGCCTCTGGCAATTTCAGAGAATTTTTCCGTCCAGAAGACTTCGTTGATCTTCAATCTGTCTAAGTAAGGATTGTATTTGATCACATTCATGATTTTCCGGAGACTTTCTTCGGGATAACTGCTGTCCCTGTTGAGGTCATCATATATCTGAAGGGATTCGGAAATCAGCAAACTGCCGATGACACCTGCAGGCAGGATAATAATAAAGGTGATCATCAAAAGTATAATCAGGGCGCTTACATTGGGACGATTCAGTTTTGCGTTTAACCTTTTATACAAAGGGCTCACGACACCAGCAATCACGGTGGCCCAGAAGAGGGGAAAGAAAAAAGGTTTCAAAAGATAGATAAAAAGAACGGTAGCAAGACCCAGTAATATAAAAAAATGGATGTGGCGAGCTTTAGTCATACGTCATAAGTCGTAAGGGGAGGGCCACGCTCCGTCGTGGCCTAAGTCATACGTCATAAGTCGTAAGTCAAAAGACTTATGACTTATGACGTATTCCTTTGAGGATGCTTCTCACCCGTTCAAGGTCCTCAGGGGTATCTACCTCTATGGAATCATGCATCGTCTCTACAACCTTTATCCTGTAGCCATGCTCCATCGCCCTCAGTTGCTCAAGGGCCTCCAGTCTTTCAAGGCGCCCCTCTTCCAAACGGGTAAAAGTGTCAAGAAATGCCTTTCTATAGGCGTATATTCCATGGTGTTTATAGTAGGAGGCCTGCTGTCCCCGCCCCTGGACGTAGGGGATCGTAGCCCGGGAAAAATAGAGGGCAAAATGGTCCCGATCAAAGACGACCTTCACCGCGTTCTTGTGGGTAATCTCCTCTTCTCTCACAATTTTATAAATCAGGGTGGACATGGGAAGGGAAAGATCATCTAAAAGTGGACTCGCCACCTCGCCAATTTGAGAAGGTTCAAAAATAGGCTGATCACCCTGGATGTTCACGACAATATCGTCATCGTCAAGATGAAGACGGGAAACAGCCTCGGCGATCCTGTCCGTCCCCGATCTGTGCCCGTATGAGGTCATGATTGCCTGGCCGCCTGATTTTTGCACCGCCGCAAATATCCGTTCATCATCGGTTGCTACCGCGGCATCAGATATAATATCTGAGCATAATACACGCTCATAGACATGGGCAATCATAGGCTTGCCACAAAGATCGGCCAGGGGTTTTCCCTCAAACCTTGTGGAATGCCAACGTGATGGTATGATACAGACGACTTTCATACTTCGACTTATGACTTATACCATTTCGCTTTCTTTGGCTAACTTTGTTGGCTTCGTCGTCGGCGTCCTCGACGTATTAGTAATACGCCTGCGGTGACTCCTCCTTGCCGCCGCGTTATCCTTTGAAAGCGAAATGGTATCAGTTACCAGTTGCTTATTGGCGCGCTCCGGAAAATGATGCTCCTTGCCGAAACTGAACATCTCCTAAATCGCCTTCTCAT
>MNZP01000008.1 GCA_001873675.1 Syntrophaceae bacterium CG2_30_49_12
TCGAGCTGAAATCTCTAAGTTCAGGTGTTCATTGACCGCGGAGAGGATTTTCTTGTACATCTTCGTGTCTCTTATAAATCTGCATTTTTTTGTAAACTCTACCATTTTTGCGTTTTACCTGCAATTCATTACTTGGATTGACAAAACTTAAGGAGTGAAGTAAGGTGCGCTTTACGACAAAAGAAAATAACAAGGAGACTCGGATGAAGAAAACAAGGCTTTGTCAGTTATTAGGTATCGAGTATCCCATAATTCAGGCGCCGATGGCCTGGATTACCTGCGCGGAACTGGCGGCAGCGGTTTCCAATGCCGGCGGGCTGGGCACGATTGGTCCTGAGGCAGGGGTGAAGACTCAGGAAGAATCCAAGGATATGAAGATCGTCGAGGGGGGCTTGAGGGAAGAGATCCGCAAGGTAAAGACCCTTACCAATAGGCCCTTTGCCGTCAACTTTCCCATCGGCTGGGGAAAGCAGCAGATATTTAATGAACAACGTGTTGCCGCCGCCATTGATGAGGGAATACCGGTAGCTATTGTTTCTATGGGTTCACCCGAGATGTTCACCAGGAGATTTCATGATGCGGGAATTAAGGTCCTTCATATTGTGATTTCCGTCAAACAGGCGCGAAAGGCAGAGGAGGCCGGGGTGGATGCGGTGGTTTGCATCGGGTACGAAGCAGGAGGTCATATCGGTGCCGACGAGGCGCCGACCTTTGTGCTGGTCCCCCAGGTGGCCGATGCGGTGAAAATACCCGTGATTGCCGCCGGGGGAATCGCCGATGCCCGTGGATTTGTTGCCGCTTTGGCATTGGGAGCAGAAGGGGTTTATTTGGGGACGCGCTTCATGGCAACTTGTGAATGTAATGCCCATCCCAACATGAAACAGGCTGTCCTTGAGGCAGACGATACGGCTACCGTTGCCTTCGGTCGGCGGACGGGCATCTCGAGATGCCTCAAGAACGACTATACCGCTTGCCATATGAAGATGGAGGCAAGCGGCGCCTCCTTTGACGAGATACGGGAGTATGAACGTTCCGGCAACGATTTGGGAGGATGGCGTCGGGTGCCGGCAGCAATCGTTGCCGGTAATATCATCCACGGTTCAGCGGCTTGTGGCGCCATTGCCGGTATGATAAACGAAATTATCCCCGCTCGGGAAGTAATTCGCCGTATGGTAGAGGATTATAAGGCGGTTGTAGATAAGCTATGAGATGACAGATTAAGGGGAGTTAATTCTGAATTTAAACTTTGCCGTCATAAAGGGATAGGGATGAGCATTACAAATCCTCTCGACAAAGGTGACATGGCCCTTTCTGTCAATCATCAGAACCGTGGAGGAACGGGTGCCATATGTGGGACTGGAGATGAATATGGGAGAAAGGATACGTTCCCATTCCCGTCCAACCCCTGTATCGGGAAGGCTCTCATCATCAGGCATCGAACGATCGGTGAGGATATTAAATATCTCTTCCGGCAAAGGTTCCTGGTCCCTGAAAAGGAGTAATCCCAGGGCTTCCTTGCCCCTTTCAACTTTCGACCAGGGTGTATCAAGGGTGTGGTTAGACAGACCATACAGGCCCGGCGACAATGCGAACAAGCCATCTCTATTCGAGAAGTAGTAGAGGCGGGAAATATCTCCTAAGATCAGGCTGAAACTATTGTACTGATCTGCGCGTAAAGCTAAATTTTGAAGATACGTCAACGGTTCTTCATGACCGCGGAGAAAATCGCTGACCAGCCATCCACGGGAAGGGGCGCCCTCTTTTACGGAAGCGGGATCACGATAGTTGGTCAGCGCGGCTATCCGTCCCTTTTTTGTGATACCGAGCCATGTCCCCCATTCCTTCAAATCCCTGCCGGCAAGTATGTTTGGCGCATCATCCCAGAAAGCCGCCGGCGCTGAAGGTCTGTCATAGTCCTCATCCCTGTTGGCCGCAAGAACAAGGGAATACTGAGGATGCATCATAAATGAAAAAAGAAGCAGGCACATTTGTTTTTCTGAATTAAAAAGCCCCCAACTGGCAGGGCTTGATCTTGATCTTCAAGGCTTCGCAGGCAGACGAAACCTTCATCCTGGGCACACCCAATCGTGTCGCAATCTCCCAGGAAGCGGCGCAGGAAAGACGATAATCCACCAGGGCGTCACGGATAGCTTTTTCCAGTTCAGGAGTGACGGTTTTAGCTGCAGGGATAATCATCTTACGCGGAGCATAGCCGAAGAGACCCAACTGACATTTAGTGATGCGTATCCCCAGAAGATCAAGTGCAACACCTATCTCGCTCATCGCTACATTGAGTTTACCGGCAATACTGCCGGCATCGGCACAGGTAATCTTCCCATCAACAGTCTTTCGCCTTACCGCCTTTACTATCTTTTCACTTGAAAATCCCCCCAGCCCCCCTTTTCCAAAGGGGGGTGAGGGGGGATTTTCATTGACCTGTATGTCAGATTGCCCTTTTATAAAACCCATCTTATTACCGGCTTTATGAACCATGGGAACGCCACATCAGGAGCTAATTTTCTTCCAGAGCTATCTTTATGGCCTCTTCCATCTCTTCAATAAATTTAAATTCCACCACATCTCTCACTTCCTTTGGTACCTCTTCCAAATCTTTCTCGTTCATCTTCGGCAAAATGACAGTCTTGAGACCGGCTTCTTTAGCCGCCAGGACCTTCTCCTTGATGCCGCCAACGGGCAGGACCCTCCCCCGCAAGGTGATCTCACCTGTCATGGCTACATTTGCACGTGTCGGTCTCTGTGTCAGGAGAGAAACAAGAGCGATAAACATGGTTATCCCCGCTGACGGCCCATCCTTGGGAGTTGCCCCGGCAGGGACATGAACATGAATTTCTTTCTTTTCAAAAAAATTGGTCTCCAGATTAAATTTAGCAACGTTGGACCTTACATAGCTTAAGGCGGCCTGGGCCGATTCTTTCATCACATCACCCAACTGTCCGGTTAAGACAAGTTTCTCTTTTCCCTCCATCCTGGCAGCCTCTACAAAGAGGATTTCCCCACCGTATTGGGTCCAGGCCAGACCGATAGCTACCCCCGGCTTTGAGGTTCTCTCTGCCAGCTCTGAGAGGAATTTTATCGGTCCTAAAAGTCCGTGGAGACTGGCGGCTTTAATCCTGGCCTTCTCAATCTTTTTGGCGGCAATATCCTTAGCTACCCCACGACAGCAACCGGCGATCTCCCGTTCTAAATTCCTGACCCCGGCCTCCCTCGTATAATCCCTGATAATCACTTCTACTGCCTCATTCTCAAATTCAAGCTGTTCTTTAGAAAGGCCGTGTCCTTCGAGTTGTCTGGGAATTAAGAATTGTTTGGCAATCCTGAGTTTTTCTTCCCGGGTATAACCGGGCAGGCGCAAAATCTCCATCCTGTCTTTCAGAGCGGGTAAAATCGGGTCTTCCAAATTAGCTGTACCGATAAACATTACCCTGGATAGATCGAAGGGAACTTCCAGATAGTGGTCGGAAAAAGAAAAATTCTGCTCCGGGTCCAGGACTTCCAGGAGCGCGGAAGAAGGGTCGCCTCGCCAATCAGCTCCGATCTTATCCATTTCATCGAGCATAAAAACCGGGTTACTGGAGCCGGCCTTTTTAATCTGCTGGATGATCCTGCCAGGCAAAGCGCCGACGTATGTGCGGCGATGACCTCTAACTTCTGCTTCATCCCTGACTCCCCCCAGGGAGATCCTGACAAACTTTTTGCCCAGGGCTCGCGCAATAGACCGGCCTAAGGAAGTTTTGCCGGTGCCGGGCGGCCCTACAAAGCAAAGGATCTGTCCTTTCACATCCGGCTTGAGTTGACGAACGGCCAGATATTCCAGCATTCTCTTTTTTATCTTTTGCAGATCATAATGGTCTTCATCTAAAATCTTTTCAGCCTGATTGATATCCAGATTGTCTTCCGTGCTCTTTGACCAGGGGATTTCTATCAGCCAATCTAAGTAGGTTCGGATAGTCCCGTATTCGGCTGAGGCCGGGTGAATATAACTCAGCCGGTCTAACTCCTTTTCGGCCGCTTTCAGGGCTTCCTCTGGCATCATGGCCTTTGCTATCTTTTCCTTTAAGTCAGATATCTCTGAAGATACTTCCGACTCTCCCATTTCTTTCAATTCTTTTTGAGCCGCCTTGATCTGTTCTCGAAGCCAATAAGCCCGCTGGGTTTTAAAAACCTCCTTCCCGGCCTTTTCCTTAACATCCATCCCTACTTCCGTCTCCTTAAGGAGATGCGAAAGTTTTTTCAATCTTTCTTCAATATGTATTGCCTCTAAAATCTCCTGCTTTTTTTCCACCTCAAAGGGACCAAAAACGGTTATCCAATCCGCCAACTGACCAGGATGAGAAATCTGACTTATCTGTTCTTTCCCTGCCTTTGCCACTGATGCCGGCATTTTGACACGATGAACTATCTCCAATGCCGCCTTCTTTACCTCTTGCATTGTCCTTTTTGCTTCTAAGGTCGCCTCTTCCTCCTTGATTATCTCTACCTCGGCGACAAAGTAGTAGAGGGACTCAGAGTACTTAATTATTCTAAACCTCTGCATGCCTTCCACCACAATACGCAACCCTTCGTCTTCTTGTACTAAATCGAGGAGTTTCGCCATGGTACCCACTGAATAGAGGTCCTCCGGCGGTGTCGGTTCATCCTTATCCGGATCTCTTTGAGTAACCACACCAATCCACTCTTTCTTTTCCCAGGCTTCCTTGACCAAGCTGATGGAACTTCCTCTGCCTATCAGTAAAGGTACCTGTATCCCGGGAAATAAGACCATATTCCTTAACGGCAAAATCATCAAATGCTTATCCATTACTCATCCTTTTTGCTTGTAGTTTCCCTTGCAGATTTATTGATATTGTATTAGAATACTTTCCATCAGTCAAGCAATCAAGAACCGACTTTGGCCAACATTACAGTAAATGAAAAAATGACGGGAATCATCTTATCCGGTGGGAAAAACACGAGGATGGGAACAGACAAGGCCTTCCTTAAAATTGGGAATGAACGGCTGATTGATAGGATCGTAAAGATTTTCAGAGAAATTTTCAAGGAAGTCATCCTGGTCACTAATTCTCCCCTTGCCTATCTTGATCAGGAGGTTGAGATTGTCACCGATATTTTCAAAGACAAGGGCGCCCTGGGGGGTATCTATACCGGTCTTTTTTACGCTTCTTACGGACACGCCTTTGTATCGGCCTGCGATATGCCATTTTTAAACGGACATTTCATTGAATACATGATGGAACACAGCGGATCTTACGACATCGTAGCGCCTGATCCCACCGACGGACTCCAGCCCCTGCATGCAATCTATGCGAAAAAGTGTCTTCCCTCCATCAAAAAACTTATCACCGAGGACAAATTGAAGATTACAGGTTTCTACAGGGGATTAAAAACCTTCATGGTTCCTGAAGATATCATAAAATCCTTCGATCCAGAGGGAAAGATGTTCTTCAATGTTAATTCAAAAGAGGACCTAAAATTGATTTCAAGGAGTTTCCCTTGCCTCGCATAGATGATTATCAGGCCGCCCTGAACATTGCCCAAGAGGCGCTGCGGGAAAAGAACCCCGGGAAAATCTGCCGAAACGCCGATGCCAGATGGAATTCCTCGGAAAAAGGGGGGAAAATGACCCTTCCCTTTCTTAACAGGGAAGTGGAGATAACCTACCCCCGGGGAGAAGTGGTCTACGAAGGAGGAGAGGAAAGTCCCTCCCTGCAAGAACAGATTCTCATCCTCCACTATCTTTTACAGGTACGGGATACGTTCCTGATGGGTAAGTTGATCACCTTTCGGGAAATTCCGTCAGGAGAGTTTTACTATGAGGCGTTCCTGAAACGGGCACAGATACCGTTGCTGAACTCCTTTGGCCAAAAACCGGAGCGACTGCTGGTGGCGGGACAAAAGTTAGGGGGGAAGAAGGCAAACTTAGGAGATGTATCCATGACATTCCGGCCCTTTCCGAAGATTCCCCTCACCCTTGTCTTATGGAGGGGGGATGAGGAATTTCCTCCGAATGGAAGCATCTTATTTGATTCTACCATCGGTCTTTTCCTCTCCGGAGAAGATATAGCTTTTCTTTCCGGAACCGTAGTTTATAAATTGTTAGCCTTAACGTAACTATTCAGCCACTAAGACACCAAGACACTAAGATCATATAATTATTCTTTGAATACCCTTCTTGATGAGGGACACATTAAAATTAACAAGAAAACCAAGGCGCTTACCAGTCAATTTCAGATGGCTAAGTATCTGTGCTTCCCACACAGGGTTCATCTTCAGACAAAGTGGAAAAACTCATATCTATCCTTCGTGTCTTAGTGCCTTGGTGGCTACCTGAACAGTTAGCCTTAACAAACTCTAACGACGGTTCGTGAGATGGGGCTATATTCCCAGATAGGCCTCCTTAACATGTTCATCAGCCATAACCTCCTGACCTGTTCCCTCCAGAACGATCCGGCCGTTTTCCAGGACATAAGCCCTGTGGCACATAGCCAGGGTCTGCCTTACATTCTGTTCCACGAGAAGAACCGTTACTCCTTCTCCATTGATCTTCCTGATCATTTGCAAAACGTCCTGAACCAGAATTGGTGCCAGCCCCAACGATGGCTCGTCAAACATCATTAGTGTGGGAAGTGACATGAGGCCCCTTCCTATGGCAAGCATCTGTTGTTCACCACCGGAAAGGGTAACTGCCATCTGTTTTCTTCTTTCTCTTAACCTTGGGAAGAGTTCATAGATACGCTCGATGGTCTCAAAACGCTTGACCTTAGCCTCCTTATGGAGTGAGCCCATGATCAGGTTTTCTTCCACAGACATTTCAGAAAAAAGTCGTCTGCCCTCCGGCACATGAACGATTCCATATTCAATGATTCTATGGGGAGAAAACTGATCCAGTCGGATTCCATTAAATTCGATGCTGCCCTTCTTCGGTATGAGTAATGAGGAGATGGTTCTGATGGTCGTTGATTTTCCTGCCCCATTGGCCCCGATCAAGACTACAATTTCCTTTTCCTTTACCTCAAAGGTCACATCCCAGAGGACCTGCAAGTCTCCATAGAATACGTCTATACCGCTAACCTTGAGCATATTCCGCTCCCAAGTATGCCTCAATCACCTCCGGATTGTTGGCAACCTCTTGAGGTGTGCCCTCAGCAATGGTTTGGCCGAAATTGATTGCATGGATGCGATCCGATATGGTCATAATGACTTTCATGATATGTTCTATTATTAATATGGTAATGCCTTTATCCCTTATCCTTTTGATCAGGTCAATCGCTTCATCCAGTTCTGAAAGGTTCAGACCGGCCGCGATTTCGTCAAGCAGTAAAAGCTCTGGTTTTGTTGCAAGGGCACGGGCAATCTCAAGCCTCTTTCTTCCCTCGATTGGGAGGCTTTTTGCCAGTTTATCTTTCTCTTTTAAAAGGTTGCAAAAATCTAATACTCTGTATGCCTCATCCCGTGCCTCTTTAATAGTATTAACCCGGCAAAAGGCAGAAGCTGTAACGTTGCCTATCACTGTCATGCGGCTGAGGGGCTTTACCACCTGGAAGGTGCGTCCAATGCCCAGGTGACATATTTTATGAGTCTTAAGACCTTTGATACTCTTTTCTTTGAAAAAGATATCTCCAGAGGTAATGGGGGAAAAATTGTTGATACAGTTAAAGGTAGTGGTTTTCCCTGAGCCGTTTGGCCCGATAAGGCCAAAAATTTCACCCCTTTCGATCTTGAAGGTGACATTGTTTACGGCCATGAGTCCACCAAAGGCTTTTGTAAGTTTTTTTACTTCAAGGAGCGCCATATGTTTTCTCCTTCGTAATCCTATCAGTTCGATGCCTTTATTCTGAACACGTATCGTTTGATCTTTCCCCAATCGCCTAATACACCATTTGCCAAAAACATGATGACAAATATAACCAGCAGGCCGAAGACCAGGGCGTGGGCCTGGCTTATCCATTTTGGCGCCAGGCCAAAAAAGGCGCTTCTGAAGGTTTCCTGAACTCCCACCATAATAAACGCCCCTACGGCCGGTCCCAGGGTAGTGGCAACCCCTCCAACAATACCGACCAGGATGGCCATAATGGATATGTAATGTAAAGAATATACAACCTGAGGGTCAATAAAGGCCATGTAATTCATATAAAAGGCCCCAGCCATCCCTGTAAAAAAGGCACTGATCAGGAGGGACACGTTTTTATAAAGGGTCGTATTGATTCCCATTGATTCTGCAGCATCCTGATCCTCCCTGATGGAGACAAAATAATATCCCCATTTAGATTTCATAACCAGATATATCACAAAGACACAAAGGAAAGCGAGGGTCAGGGCTATGTAATAATAGGGAAGTTTGCTTCTAAAACTCTGGATAATGAGAATTCCCATCATACCTTCGGTGAGGCTTTCCCAGTTGGTGACAATGAGTCTGATAATTTCACCCCCTGCAAGGGTAGCCAGGGCAAAATAGGGGCCCCTCAACCTGAAGCAGATCCAGCCTACAAAAAGGGCAAAGACCATGGCCACAATGCCGCCAAACATCATGCCCCACCAGGCAGACATTCCCAGTTTTGTTACAAATATTCCCGCTGTATATGCACCGGTACCGAAGAATATGGCATGTCCAAAGGAAACCTGACCTGTGTACCCTGCCAGAAGGTTCCACGAAGAACCGATAACCACCCACATGAGGGCAATGATAACCAGATGCTGGTAGTAATCGGATCGAATAACAAGGGGAAAAATCAGAGAAACTATCCCCAAAATAATCAATGTTATCTTCTTTGCCTTCATGTTTCCGCCTATATCTTAGTCAATCGTTTCAGGCCATCCGGCAGGAAGATCAGGACAAGAATGAAGATGACAAAGCCGAACATTTCCTTATAACCCATACTGATGTAGGTTGCGCCCAGGGATTCCGAGATACCAAGAACAAGTCCGCCTAATATTGCCCCGACCGTACTTCCTAAGCCGCCAAGTATGGTAATAACAAATGCCTTCAGGGTAAAAGGCCCGCCAATATCAGGGAAAAGATAAAAAATAGGAATCAATAAACATCCGGCCGCAGCCACGAGGGATGAACCCAATCCAAAGGTGATGACCGTTATCCGGTCACTGTTCACCCCCATTAAAGTCGCAGCGTCTCTATCCTGAGCTGTTGCACGTATTGAACGACCGATATCCGTCTTTAACAAAAACCAGAAAAGGGCAACTGTAAAGGCAATCGCAAATAAAAAGGCAATAACCATCGGTAAATTGAAAGAGATATTGCCGACAAAAAAGGCAGAGGAACTGTACGATGTTTTCACTGTCTTGTAATCAGATGAGAAGATAAACCTGGCTGTCTCAGTCAGCACCATGCCTATGCCCACCGTCATAAGGACCTGATTTTCAGGAAGAATGGATTCTGTCTTCATCAACGGGTTCAATATAAATTTTTGCAGAAAGGCCCCTAAGAGGAACAGCAAGGGCATGGCAACAAGAAGGGAAAAATATGGATCAATGTGCATGTATTGGGCCAGGACAAAGGTGATATACATGGCCACCATCATAAGCTGGCCATGGGCCAGGTTTATGATCCCCATCACCCCCATAATTAGCGTCATCCCAATCCCGATCAGGCCATAAATACCGCCGATAAGAATCCCGGCTACAAGCGTTTGTAGAAAAACAGTCATTTGATATCCCCTTCACGAAAGTCCACGAGACAATCAGAGAGGTTTGCATCCATTTAGTTCATCCTGAAAAATGAAAAACTCCCATGGAACGAACATGAGCAGGATTTTTTGGTTAATATCTCCAGACCTTCAGCCAGTCTACAGGATATACAAGCTTCTTTGTCGCAAGTTTGGCAGGCCAGACCAATTCCGACTTTCCATTGATCCACTGAACCACATAGGTAGGCAATCTATTCTGATTCTTGTGCTTACCGTAAGATGTAAACTTAACGGGCCCAAAAGCGGTCATCATGTTGGTCATGGAAAGGGCCTGTTTAATATCGGTGTTATTGAATGATTTGGCTCTCTTAAGGACATCCGCAACAACATATGCGGCAGCATATGCCTCAGCGCCGTGATACTCGGTTGGTTTTTTGTGCCTGGCTGCAAATTTATTGTAATAGTCTTTTGCACCAGGATAGGGAAGGACCTCATGCCAGAGAGTAGCCGAAATCACTTTTTCAGAAGAAACCCCTGCATTTTGCTGGAATTCTGGAAGGGTAAAACCGGCACCCCCTCCAACAAACATCTTTGGTGTCAATTTCAGTTCCTTTGACTGCTTCATGAGCAGAGAGGCATCCATGATATAGGAAACCATATAAATAACATCGGGTTTGAGGTATTTGACCTTGATCAAAACCGGTTTGAAATCAACACCACCATGTTCATAGCCCTCTTTCAGGAGCACCTTATAGCCTAAGCCCTTGCAGGTCTCTTCAAATTCCTGGGCACCTTTTGTACCAAACAGAGAATTTTCGTGAAGGATAGCAACCGTTTTCGGTTTAATAACTGCCTTTAGCAAAGACTCAATCGCTCCTGCATATTCACTGACAGGAGGGTTTAAACGGAAAATATAATCCCACCCGGAGGTAGTAATATTATCTGCAGAGCCTGTATTGACAAGAAATGGCATCCGGTTTTGCTGGCAGACACCGGCCACGGCATAAGTGACCGAACTGCTGTATCCACCCCCAACCATCACTACCTTATCCTTGGTGATAAGCTTTTCTACTACGGAACGGCCCACCTCCGGTCGCCCCGTATCATCTTCTATGATTAACTCCAGTTTTTTACCCTTAATGCCGCCTGCTGCATTGATTTCTTCCATGGCCATCTCAAAAGAGAGTTTCTCGATTTCCCCGAACTTGGCCTGGTCACCGGTTAGTGGAAGAACAATTCCTACCTTTACTGTTTCAGGAACAGCAGCAAAGAAATGCCCGGGAATAAAACACAGCACCACTATCAAAAAAAATCCGACAATCATCGTTGTTTTTTTCATAATCAAGACCTCTTATGTGGATTTATTCAGCAATGTCCGGTTAGGATTTTGCATAAACGCATAAACGGTTAAATTTTGGTTCAAAGTATTCGTTTGGTTTTTTGTGAAAAAAATTTGCATCCTTATAAAGATTTTACTTGACATTTCAGGCATTTAGTGGGCAATTTTCCGTAACTACTTAATATTACGGAGGATTTAGATATGCCCTACACCTGGATGCCCGGAAAACCAAAGGAAAAATACAAAACCCACTGCACAATTATGTCAC
>MNZP01000009.1:0-11119 GCA_001873675.1 Syntrophaceae bacterium CG2_30_49_12
TTTGCCGCGGCTACGAGGGCCCCTTTGGCCAGGAGGTTGGCCCTTCTGAGGAGGCCGCCTGAGCCTTGATGGATGGCCAGGACGGCTTCATCACAGAACAGTTGCTCTTTGCTGCCGGCGATCTTCAGGTGGTGCTGGATGTATCCCGCCATGTCTTTGTATTTCAGGCCTTCGAGGTGGCTTCTGCCGATGATGCGTGAGGCCAGGGGTCTGGAGGTATGGAACATGAGTTTGTCGACGAGGTTGTTTTGGCCTGCCAGGACGATCGGGAGCAGGGGTTTGGAATCCATGTCGAACTGGCTTAAGGTATGGAGCTGGGCGAAGATTTCCAGCCTCATGAGGGAGGCCTCATCGATGATCAGCACGGGGATCTGCTTTCTCTGGGAGATTTCCAGGATGGCGGCACGCAGGGTTTTGGTAAGCCTGGCAAGGGAGTTGGCCCATCCACGTCGAAGCCGTTGCAGATTTGTCTCAAGATGTCGGCCATGGAGTCGGTGGAGGCGACGACCGAGACGACCTTGTACTGAAAGGGGTGGAGTTTGGTGGCGGCGTATCTGAGGGGGGTGGATCTGCCGCTTCCCACATCGCCGGTGATAATGGAGGCGGCACCGAGGTTGAGGGCGTAGAGGAACCTCTCTGAGGCGGCCTGGAGACCCGGCAGGGGGTAGAAATCTTCCACGCGGATATCTTGGGAGAATGGTTCTTTCTGGAAGCCGAAGAAGGTTTTATAGCTCATGGTCCACCTCCTCGAAGAGTCTCCCACCGGTGTATTTGGGTTGATCGACCTGGGGTTCCTGGTTTTGCGCTGGAGGCAGGAGATTGACGATGTTGTTTTTTCTGCGGATTCGGCAGTTGATCTTCATGTCCAAGGGGACGATCATGCCGTGGGAGAGACCCTCATGGAAGGCCTCGATTCTTGCGGAGTCGCCGTCATGATACAGCAGGGTGATCGTCTTGTCGATCAGTGGTATCGGGGCTTCATATAGCATGCCGTTGAGTGAGACGGTTCGGTCCCGATCCACCTTTCTGGTGGTACGGGTGCGGAAGTAATCGTTGAGATCTTTTGGGGCTTCCCGGAGCAGATGGGCATGTTTGAGATAGCGGTTCAGAGGTGTCTGCCTCGTGCTGGAATGGACGGTGACGTTATACTGCTCGTCGAGCCACCTGTTAAGGGCCTCATTGAGTTTTCCAGGGAAAGCCCCTCTGGGTATGTGCTGAGAAACTGCATGCGCAGGGTGCGGAAGAACCGTTCGATTTTTCCCCGGTAATGCGAAGCTTCGCATTACCGTGGTAATGGAAAGTCAGGGATAATGGAAAGTTGGTGTCTTGTCACTTTATAAAAGACACTGCTTGTCAAGGCTTTTTTATTTCTTTTTGATTATTTAGCTTTTCATTATACTCCAATCTATTGGCAGCTCAATGCCAAAATTAATTAGATTGGAGGTCATAATGAATCGTCAGGGGATGGAACTCAATGAATTAATCAACAAGGTTAAGGAGGAATTGGAAAATGTCCGATATTCAGATTTCTGGATCGGGGAATTAGCCAGAGTATGGGACCGTCTGACAAATTACATGGTTCGAAACAGCGAAACAATCTTTACGGCCCAAATAGGGATGAATTTCCTGGAATCCGAATACGGGATAACCGTATATAAAGGACTGACCCTTAAAAACAGGCGTTGTGCCAGAGCAATCAATTTACTTACGGATTACCTACTCCATGGAATTATCTTTCCCAGAACCAAGCAGGAAACACGTACTTTCCACCCACAGTTCCAAATATTGTTCCAAGGTTATATTGATAAAAAAAGAGTGGAGGGTTTGTCGAAAGACACGCTGCAGTCATATGGGATATACCTTGGCAGGTTTTCCGATTACCTGAACAGCCGTGGAATTACCGACATACATGACATGGATGAAGTTGTGGTTTCAAGATTCACAGAGACTTTTACCCGATATTCACCTGCCGTAATTCATACCACATTATGCTCCCTGCGGACCTTCTTTCATTACCTTTACCAGAACGGCTTTGTATCCAGGGATTTTGCCTATATTGTTCCGTATGACGGGTACAGACAGAGGACAAAAGTTCCTTCCTCGTATCCGAAAGAGGAGGTGGAAAAGCTTTTAAAATCAATTGACAGAGGAAATCCGAAAGGAAAACGGGATTATGCCATAATACTGATAGCTGCAAGATTGGGTTTACGGGCGCAAGACATATGTGATTTGTCCTTTAATAACTTGAAGTGGGAAACCAATACCATTGAACTGCTGCAAGAGAAAACAAAAGAGCCGCTTATTCTTCCGCTGCTGGAGGATGTAGGGCTGGGGATCATTGATTACCTTAAGTATGCCAGACCAGAATGCGAATCCACCAATGCGGTTTTTCTGCGTTTAACCCCTCCTGTGGGGAAACTGGAAGCACCGACCCTGCATAGCATTGTTACCCAGCATATGCGCGCTGCAGGCATAAAAATACAGGACGGTAAAAAACACGGACCTCATGCCCTCCGCCACAGTCTCGCCAGTGCCCTGCTGGAGATAAACACTCCTTTGCTGGTTATATCAGAAGTTCTGGGCCATACCAATACGGAATCTACATCAGTCTATCTGAAGATTGATGTTAATCAGCTTAGGACGTGTGCGTTGGAGCCTTTGCCATTTTACTGGAACAAAGGCGAGGAGGAGGTGTTCTAATGCCTAAGGTAGAAAAGCCGTTTGTCGGCGAATTCAGGGAACTATTGGAGACTTTTGTAGAACAGAAAAGAAACCTGGGTTATAAATACGACACCACAAGGGAAAGACTTCTCAGATTTTCCATATTTAGTCTGTCGTATAGCCTGGAAAACAAGGTTCTCAGTAAACAGTTGGTCTCGGATTGGACTTCAAAAAGAAGAAACGAGTCGGCAAAAAACTGGGCCCACCGCAACAGCGACCTGCGCCAGTTTGCACTGTATCTGCAGAACCTGGGATATGATGCATTTATCCCTCCCAAAATCCATAAGACCGGACAGGGTGAATATATCCCGTATATATTCACCCATGAAGAAATCGAGCGTTTCTTACGGGTTGTCGATTCTATCGTGCCGCATCCCTTGTCCAACAAACACCAAAGCTATCCCTTATTGTTCCGCCTGCTTTACTGCTGTGGCCTTAGGATTTCCGAGGCACTCCACCTTAAAATTTCCGATGTAGATTTTGATAAGGGGGTGCTGTTCATAAGAGAGTCTAAGTTTAACAAAGACAGGATTATACCGGTGTCTGCACCTCTGGCAGAAATGCTTATCAGGTATCAAGCTTTGTTCAACAGAAATAATGCCCCGGAAGATTATTATTTCAGGAACAAAAATGGAACACCGCTGACACACGATCGGGTTTACGATGTGTATCGGAAACTGCTGTGGAAGGCGGGAATTTCTCATGGCGGCAAAGGTAAAGGACCAAGACTCCATGACTTACGCCACGTTTTTTGTGTACACACACTGGCCAAGCAGGTAAAGGAGGGGGCTGACCTGTATGTCGCACTTCCCATTCTGTCTGCCTATGTGGGGCACAGTTCAGTCCGAGGCACGCAGCGTTACGTCAGACTGACCGCAGAGGCACATCCCGAACTGATCGAGAAAGTGTCCCGGACATGTGCCTATGTATTGCCGGAGGTGACGAAAAACGAAACCGACTGATTTTGCTTATTATCTGACTGATTTTCTTTCCAAGCACCTTCCGGGTACCGTTGGACTTAGGCCCAATACCATAATGTCGTACAGGGATACTTTTAGCGTATTCCTTGAATTCTGCTCCGAACATAAAGGGATAAGACCGGAAAAATTTTCACTGGATAACCTGAATCGGAAACTGGTTGAAGAGTATCTGGAGTGGCTTGAGAAAACCCGCCGCTGTATTGCTTCCACAAGAAACGTGCGTCTGGCTGCGTTTCATTCGTTCTGCCGATACCTGCAGCTGGAATTTCCCGATTATATTCACCAGGCCCAGCAGATCCTTGCGATTCCTATGAAGAGAACAAAGAATATCTCCGTTGAATACCTAACCCTTGATGCGATGAAATTCCTGCTGGAAAAACCGGATAATAGGACCAGGGAAGGGCGCAGGGATATGGTTCTTTTAAGCCTGCTCTATGAGTCAGGTGCCAGGGTACAGGAGATAGCTGATCTAAAAGTTGGTGATATCAGAACAGCATCCCCTTCAACTGTAAAACTTACAGGGAAAAGCGACAAAAGAAGGATTGTCCCGATAATGAAACCAATGGGCGAACTTTTGAAGCAGTATTTGAAGGAGAATAATTTAACGGGACCATATGCCTTCGATTTCCCTTTATTTAGTAGCCGCTCGAAAGATAAGCTAACCCGTGCCGGGATCGCTTATATTGTCAAGAAATATGCAGGTGAAGCGATGAAGGAATCTCCTGAATTGTTTCCGGATAAATTTTCACCACATTGTTTTCGGCACTCAAAAGCCGTTCATCTGCTGCAGTCCGGGGTAAATCTTGTTTATATACGGGATTTCCTGGGTCACGTAGATATTCAGACAACCGAAATTTACGCCAGAATCGATGGTGAAATGAAAAGAAAAGCTTTGGAAAAAAGTCATAACGTAGTATCGGATAAAATGCCGGAGTGGCAAAGCAATGCAGGATTGATGAACTGGCTAAAGAATCTGGGGAAATAAGGGAAAATATAATGGAAAGTTAATTTTGGGGAAACAAGGGGGTAATGCAGGTAAGACGTTAGAAAATTAATATAATCGAGCGTCAACTTTCCATTATCCCTGACTTTCCATTCCCCCGGCCCTGGGGATGGTAGGGGGTGGAGTGAATCAGGGCGATTCCCAGAGACGCAGTGGCGTGAGCCAGCAGATTGGATCGGAAGGCAGGGCCGTTGTCCACGTAGAGTTTCCTCGGCAAACCCCGTTTCGCAAGGGCGACTCTCAAGGCGGCGGTGTAGTTTTCCACCCGTTCATGGCAAAAGAACTCGGCGTGACAGATCAGCCGGGCCTGTTGTCATCGATGAAGGCGAAGAGATAGGTTTTTCTCTCCTTTCCGTCTATAAATATCCGGGGGCCGTGCATACCGTCGGACTGCCAGATGTCGTTGGGCAGTTCCGCCTCGAATCGTCTGCGATCCACGGGAGTGTTTTCCCGTTTCATCAGTCCCCGTTGTTTGAACAGGCGGTAGATGGTGGCGGGATGCACCTTGATGCCCGGATGGAGTATCTTCCGGAGTTTTGCCTCCCGCAAGACGACCGGCAGGGAAGCCCCCTTCAACTGCTTCCTGAGCTCCACCAGGGAAAGAATCGTTTCCTCGTCGAGGACGCGGGGTCGCCCCCGGTCGCACCGGGCATCCGGGTAGAGGCTCTCGATCCTGCGACCGCCCTTTTTCTTTCTCACGCATCTCGCGGTTGAGTTTGTACAATTTGTCAACAACGTCCCTTTTACATTTTTTAGTCTAAAAGTGCTTTGACTTTGTGCATATTTTTGTTTAAGATAGGAACACGAACTTAAAGGAGGCCTCCATGCAAAGGGTAGTTATTCACGTCAAAGATGACGCAAAATTAAATGCGCTGATGAGCGTATTGAAGGAAATTAATTTTATTGAAGTTGAAAGAGAAGAAAAAGGAGCTTCGGGACTATCTAGACGTGGCGACTTGAGGAAGTTGTTTGGTATATGGGAAAATCGCGACATCTCGCTTGCGGATATCAGGCAAAAGGCATGGCGGTAATGCACCTATGATTCTGTGCGACACGAACGCCATCATTGAAGCTCTGAAAAAGAATCCTGTTGTCGTTGAAACAATAGAGAAAATCGGTCTGGAGCGGATAGCCGTCAGCGTCGTCACGGTAATGGAGCTTTATTATGGCGCTTTGCACAAGACCGAACTAAAGAAGATCAAACGTCATCTGTCATCTATTCGGATAATTCAAATAGACGAAGCAATTTCCGTTGCAGCATCAGAACTCATTGAACGATACGCAAAAAGCCACGGACTGCAGATACCGGATGCCTTAATTGCCGCAACTTCGATAAACCGTTATCTCCAGCTTTACACAGGAAATACGAAAGATTTTATTTATATCGAAAAAATCAGTTTGTGGTCGATTTAAAAAGTTTTCTCCCCTCTGCAAAACGCTGAATTTAACGACCTGACCACTATGGGTTTTTGGACCGAAAGGGCCATGGAAAAACAGAAGAAATAAATAATGTCGAGTAGATCAGTTCCTCCCGACGCTGTAGGTTGATGTTTGTGTTCTCTGTTTCCGCCTGGTTTCCCGGCGGTGCCACATTATCTCAACCATACATCAGTTGTCGTTGACCCCTCTCAGTACACGACCTTGCCCGGCCGCACTGGTATTATGTCCCCCGATTCGGATTCCGCTTGAAAGGTAGAACTCCTTGTGCAATAATGGTTTCACCTCGTTGATGATAAATTTTTTCTCCTAAATTACTCTATCACCCTAATTTCACAGGGTCAACGAGGTTTTTTATTTTCTTTGATGGTGAATTAAGGAATAATGGAAAGGAGGTAAAAAAGATGGGAGAATCAGAAAGCCACAAACGCGCGAAAAGAAAAGCTCCGGGGGATACTGAGGTAAAAATACCAGATAGGAGACGATTGGATTCAGCTACAGAGAAAACAGCGACAGAGGTTGAGCGAAATCCCCAAAATATCCTGAAGGCAGTTAAACGGTTAAGAGACGGTGGAAGGCCACGGAAGGTTTTACAAGTTCCACAGAACCTCATGCCTGATGTCGTTGAAGAAATGAAGAAACAAGGTGTTTCAGGGACAGTCAAAAACCTTTCAGAGACGAAACGGATTTCTGTTCCAAAGAAAAAATGATCGTGGCCAAATAGGGGCAACGCCTATTGTCTAATACGGTAAAATAGTCACTGCCCCCATTAAGTGAAGGAGGAAATATTGTACCATAATAGATTGAGCATTCCTACGCGCTATCCCGAAGACCTTCGAAAGACCCAGGCAGCGTTGAGCAAAAAAAAATCATATGAAATCCTTAAACAAAGCAGGGAGGTGCTGAAATGGATAAAAACACAGTTTTAGAAGCAATCCTTTTCATGGAAAGCACATTAAGGGCTGACGGCCTGAATGTGGATAAGATGATCCTTTTCGGTTCCCATGCCGGGGCTGCCGCGACAAAAGAAAGTGACATCGATGTAGCGATTATATCGGAGGACTTTGAAGATAAAGATATTTTCGAACGCATACGCATAGAAATGACGAAAAACGCGGAGATACAGACAATCATTTGAAGGGACATTGTCAGGCTTGTTTGGGGGTGGCAAACGCCGCGCTATAGACGTGGCGCAGGAGGTTAGATATGTGTCAATGCTATCGCAATTTCAAAAGGACTTTTGTGACATGAAAAAATTAAGGGTGGGCGTTATCTTCGGCGGCATGTCCTCAGAGAGGGAGGTGTCACTGAACAGCGGCAGGAATGTCTACGACAACCTTGATCGGGAACTTTACGAAGGGGTGCCGGTATTTATGGACGGCGAGGGAGGGTTGTGGATTATACCCTGGCAGCTCGTGTCCCAGAATACGACCGCCGATATCTTGGAACGTCTGGAGAAGGAGACACGGAGAATACCTTACGAAGCCCTTAAAGAAGAGATTGATTTTGCCTTCATCTCCCTCCATGGCAAGTACGGTGATGACGGATGCATCCAGGGTCTCCTCGAACTGCTCGGCATACCCTATACCGGTCCCGGTGTGCTGGCATCGGCGCTGGGGATGGACAAACATATTCAACAAAAAATCCTCCGGGAGGCAGGTATTGGTGTTCCTGAAAGCGTTCCTATCAGGGAAAGGGATTGGCGGGAGGCGAGGGGAGAGGTTAAAGGAAAATTGTTTGCCCGATTTAAGCCCCCCTTTTTTACAAAGCCGCTCCGGGAGGGTTCCAGTGTCGGTGTCACTGTCATCAGGAACGAAGGTTCCTTCGAGAGAGGGATAGCGGAGGCCCTTAGATGGGACAGTGTCGTCCTGGCGGAAGAGTATCTTGACGGCATAGAATTTTCGTGCATTATCCTTGAGGAAGCCGGCAAGGCGAGACCGCTGGGACTTACGGAGATTCACCCTCAGAGCGAGTATTACACCTATGATGACAAGTATATGCCGGGGAGGTGCAGGAAGCTCACCCCACCGAAGAATATCCCCCCGGATACGGCGGAAAAGATCAAGGCCGAGGCCTTACGAGCCTTCCATGCCCTTGGTTTCAGATCATACGGCCGGATAGACGGCTTTCTCTTGCGTGATGGGCGGATCCTGATCACAGACCCCAATTCATCATCGGGTATGGCCCCTTCCTCCTTCTTTTTTGAGCAGGCAGCATATGCCGGCATGCTCCCCTCGATGATTGTAAAAACACTTATCGAAAACGCCGTTAAAATACACCAGGAAAAACGTGGTCCCCTGTAATATCTGTGTCCCCTTCGACGGTAGTTACAAACCTGTGCTCTTCTTATCTTCCATACCCCAGAGATGCCGACCAGAGCTCATAATTCCTCTCTTTTTCCTTTTCTTTCCCCAGGTAAAAGACGACAAATGTCAGGACATGCCAGCCGATGAACTCACAGCTTTCCTGGTCAAAGACCGTGTGTTCAAAAACCTTGCGCCAGGTGCCGGTATTAAAATAGATTTTGTCTATCATGCCGTTGCCTCTCTGGCGTAGATCTAGCATGTCTAAGGGAATCTGCTCGGCGCGGTGGGTGTGGCCATAGACTACGTAGCGGACGGCGTTGTTCTTCAGCGGCGCCTCATTATAGGCAAACTTCCGGTAGTCGTCGGATTTCCGATATAAATGACGAACAGCCCAGTTGCCGAGTATCTCCTGAAGCCGGCTGAAGGAAAAACCGGAAGAAAGACGCATCGCCATTTGCAGAAGGTCAACTATATCCGGGCCGAAACGATCGTGGTCTTTGACAAACTTTAGCTTGAAAAATCTATCCGCCACGTCATTCCAGAGGGCATGCACCCTTTCTTCCACTCCGTGGTTATAATTGCAAACACCCTGTATCCAGGCCGGAATATCGAGGAGGGGTCTTACATTGTCAATCTCTCTTAATTGTTCGATCAGCTTATCATGCGGACCCAAAAGGGAATCATTCTTCACGGCTTCCGGAAAGCGGTTGAGCAGGTCAATGACGATGGCATCACCCAGAGAAGAGGCATCCCGGTTCCCCTCATAGTTAAATTCATCATAATAGTCACCGTGACGGGCCATGA
The DNA here is from genome assembly GCA_001873675.1 of Syntrophaceae bacterium CG2_30_49_12. Taxonomy (GTDB): domain Bacteria; phylum Desulfobacterota; class Syntrophia; order Syntrophales; family CG2-30-49-12; genus CG2-30-49-12. The sequence goes on from MNZP01000009.1 coordinate 9,252, forward strand.
CCCCGTATTCTTCAAAGACCCGGTCGTAAGGGAAACGATTTTGCGGGTTGGATATCCCTAAGAAAGTGGCTATCCTTTGGCGGGTAGAGGCAAAACGATTGATAAGCCAGTCGTGGTTGCCAATCAAATAGGAAAGGGCGACTTTAACCCCCAGGTTCGCGCAACTCTCCTGGAAATCCCTCAGATATCGCATAATCTCTATATTGCCTGGTTGTCTGGTGATCCGGTCAACAATCTCCTCGGTATAATTTTGCAATTTCCAGCCCTGGCTATCCGCGTCGGTAACCGGCGACCAGGGCCTTATCGGGTTCAAGGGATCACTATTTTCCGACCGCAACCAGACATCGGAGCGAATAACATCAAATATGTCGCCCAGGAGCGCTATTTCTATCTCCTCTATCCTGGTCTCCTGTGGATTACCCACAATATCTTTTAATATCCGGCAGAATTTATGAAAGGCCCGCGGCTCAATAGTCGTTCCCGATGAACCATCCGTCAGGTGGACATCGCTCAGAAAAACTAACATTGTTGCACCTCACTCTCTGACACTGGCCACATGATCCTTAATATATTGCGTGATATCTGCAGCAGACGAACCGGGGCCGAAGGTTTTTCCCACACCCATACGTATCAACTCCGGCACGTCATCATCGGGGACCACCCCCCCCACAATAACCAGAATATCTCCCCTTTTACTTTCTCTTAACCCTTTTATTGTCTCAGAGGTAATAGACTTATGCCCTCCCACGGAAAAACTTATCCCCACCACATCTACATCTTCCTGAATGGCCGAAGTTACCACATCCCGGGGAAGAACAAACCTGGTGAAGATCACTTCCATACCAAAATCCCTTAGTTTCCTGGCCAGTTGCCTTACTCCCCGATCATGTCCATCAAATCGAGCGATGGTCAATAAAATCCTGATCTTTTTTTCTCCCATTAATCTCACCTCCTATGCCCAACCAAATACTTCTCTTAAGATGCCCTGCAACTCTCCAAGGGTAGCTTCTGCTTTTGCCGCCTCAATTACCGCCGGCATTAGCTCCCCGCTATGTTCAGGCCAGGTTTCATTGACCAGTACGGCTATTTCCCTGAGTCTCTGCAAGGCTCCTTTTAATTTTTCATTATCCCTTTTTTCCTTGTATTCTTTAAGCCTTCTTAGAGCCTCCTCCTCTATTTCCGGATATTTAAAGACGGGGACTTTTTGTTCCTTCTCTGTTACATATTTATTCAATCCTACAATTATCTTTTCCCCTCTATCTATCTTCTCCCGCCATTCATAAGCAGACTTTGTGATCTCCTCTTTAAACCACCCGGATTCCCAGCACTTTACAAAGCCACCCATTTTGTCTATCTGTTCTATAACCCGGAAAATCTCTTCTTCCATTTTGCTGGTCAGCCATTCCACATAATAGGAACCTGCCAATGGATCTGAAACATTCGGTATGTTTGTCTCATGGAGGATAATCTGCTGGGTCCTCAAGGCGAGGATATGAGATTCTTCGGTGGGAGTAGAAAGAGCTTCCAGATACGAATTTGTCTGGATGGAATTCGTACCTGAAAGTACCGCTCCCAGGGTCTCTAACGTGGTCCTTACTACATTATTTAAAGGCTGCTGCGCTGTTAAGGTAACACCGGAGGTCTGGCTGTGCATCCTTAAATGCAACGATCTCGGATTTTTGCAGCCGAATCTTTCCCTGTTCACCTTGGCCCATACCCTTCTCATGGCCCTGACTTTGGCAATCTCTTCAAAAAAATCGGCGGCCTGGGCAATCTGAAAGCCAACTCGGGGTAAAAACTCATCCGGCTCAAGCCCCGTTTTTATGCATTCTTCTGTGATGGCTATTCCTGCCGCTATCGCAAAACCT
>MNZP01000009.1:11130-16298 GCA_001873675.1 Syntrophaceae bacterium CG2_30_49_12
ATTCTTCCACGTAATAAGATACGATATTGGTGTGATTCCACTGGGGCATATTCCGGCAGCAGAATTTTATAAACTCCGCCATAAGCTTAAAGGCACTTTTGGAAGGAAAGGCAACGTTGCCCACAAAAGCAAAAGACCAGAGCCAATTCATGCTGTTGCCGTAAACTTTTGTTATGGGGATACCCCTTTTTTCAAGATAGGCAACGTACAGCGCTATCTGGACCAGGGTGGCACGGCAGATGTTGTGGACAACCGATACTTTCGTAAGATCAATATCGTGAAAAAGGTAATCAAAATCATCCTGCGTCGCGAAATGACAACCCGCATGTCCCACCCTTCCTTTTACTTCCGGATCATCAGGATCGTAACCTGCCTTCGCTACCAGGTCGAACACCAGGTTATAGGCATCCTTGCCAAAATAACCCCTGGCTCCCATTTCTTTTAAAAGATCCATTCTTTCCCGGGTTTGTTCCGGCAAGCCATAACCCAAAACCAGATTGTTAAACCAGGGCGTAAATTGATACTGCACCGGGTATATCCCTCTTGTATAAGGATAACCCCCCGGCATCTCCGGTTTAAAACCAACCTCTTCCAGATCTCTTGCTGTATAAACGGATTTCACCTGGATACCGGAATCCGTAGCAGCTTGAAACTCTTTGCCTTTGTAAAGCTTGTCGTATGACTCTTTCCACTCCGCTCTCAACTTGTCCTCTTCCTCTAAGAATTCTTTTTTAAACATCCATGATCCTCCCTTTTTTAAATATTGTCACAACTGTCCCAATGTTAGTAGTAATTCCTGTGAAAATTTTTATGGGAAAATTTGACCCTAAGAGAAGGGGTAACTCCTTTCTCCTAAGAGATCATAATCTAAACCATCTTTCATCCGTAATACTCCCACTATTTCAGCGAATGTGGCATGAGCTTTTACAGCTTCGAAAGCGCAGGGTACCAAATCAACTCCTTCTATTTCCGCGGCTCTACTTAAATCCTCTAAAGCTTTTTTGACCTTTTGCATATCTCGTCTCTCTTTAAATCTTTTGTAACGAGAAATATACTTTGTAACCTCATCTCTTATATCAGGGACCCTAATTTCTGTCTCTTCTTCTTCAGCAAAGCAATTAACTCCCACACGCACCCTCTCCCCGCTTTCTACTTTCCTTTGTCTTTCTATTGCTCCTTGCCTTAATTGAGAACGAATCCAATCTTTCTCAATTGCTGCCAGCCAACCTCCCATTTGCTCTATTCTATCCACCGTAGCTAAAATTTCTTCTTCGATTCTATTGGTTAGCCACTCCACATAGTAAGAACCACCCAGAGGATCAGCCACTCGAGGGATACCGGATTCATAGCGTATAACTTGCTGTGTCCTGAGAGCTAACTTTGCCGCTTCTTCTGTAGGGGGACACCATGCTTCATCATAGGAGCAAGTCTGTATACCCGAAGCGCCGCTGAGAACACCGATTAAGGTTGTCAGAGTGCCGCGCACTATATTGACTAAAGGCTGACGTCCCTCCATATAGCTGCCTATCCCACGAGCATAAAACCGCATCGCCATACCCTTAGGGCCGGCGCCGAACTCCTCTTTCATCATCCGTGCCCATATCCTTCTTATTGCTCTTATCTTCGCGATATCTTCAAAAAAATCACGACCTGCACTTATATTAGGGCTTATCCTTGGGGCAACAACATTTATGTCTATGTTTCTTCTTAGCATCTCGCGAATAAGCTCTTTAGTACAAGAAATAAGGAGAGCTCCCTCTAAAATCGCATTAGCGCCTGCGTCAGCATAGTCTGCAGCATCCAGGACAGACCCATTAACTTGGGACAGAGGGCCGCATCCACCTCCCCCCTGGCAAGGGCGGAGAAGACATCTTTCATATCCTTCATGACTGATGTCTTGATTTCTTTCCTCTCCCTGAGGATTTCGAGGGGCATGCCTCTATCGTATACGGCGATCTTCCTGCCTTTAAGATCATCCAGTGTAAAGAGGGAAAGGGCATCTTTACGGGTGAAGAGGGATAATTCCAGCGTGGAATGGGGATCAGAAAAATCAAATTCCCTGTCCCGTTCCTCACTATAAAGCATCCCCAACAGGGCATCAACCTTTCCTTTACGGAGGGCGTCTATCGCGAGAGGCCAATCCATCAGCCTTATCTCAATATCCCACCCCTTGATCCTGGCCATTTCCCGCACCAATTCCACATCAAACCCCTTCGGCCCACCGGAAGGATCCAGGTACTCGTAAGGGGCAAAACCACTACCCCCGCCAAAGACCACGGTCTTTCCTCGGGCAAAAGGAAAGGCCTGCGGGGGAATTAGAAGGAGGAGGAAGATGAGGAAGAGGATACAATAAATTTTTTTCATTACCTTCAAACCCTTATCCGTTCAATATCGGCATCCCTAAAATCGGCCAGATGGTAAACAATGCTATCGCCAGAACAATCATCAATAGAACGGAAGGAATAATGCCGTATTTGAAGAATTCGCCCCCGGTAAACTGCCCCGAAGCGTAGGCGATGGCATTCGGCGCGGCGCCGATCAATAAAAGGAACGGCATACCTGCGGTGACCAGAGAGGCATAAAGCACCGCCTCCGGCGCAACATGAAGGTAACTTGCCGTTACCAGAGCGATAGGTAGAGAGATGGCAATTGCCGCGACATTCATGATGAAATTGGTCATGACCAATACAAAAAAAGCAATACCTAACACAAATACCGCCCAGTGCGCCTCCTTAAACATGGCCAGCCAGTTGATGGCCAGCCACTGCGCCCCCCCTGTCTTCCAGAGGCAGAAACCTATACTCATGGCGCCGCTGAAGAGGAGAATAATATTCCACGGTATCTCCTCGAGTTCCTTAACCGTAAGCACCCCGAATATAAAGAAGAGAAGGGTTGACACCAGGATGATGGCAGACCTGTCCAGCGCCTTTAAGGCAGGGACAAAGGACTGGAGAGACATGGTGATTACCACCCCTATCACACAGAGGATAACAACTTTCTCCTCCCTTCTCATGGGACCAAGTTCAGAGGAGAGACTCTTTACCTGTTCTTTAAGACCGACAATGGTCTTCTTCTCAGGCCTTAAGAAGATCATTAAAATAATCCATATTAGAATGACCATGACTATCCCTATCGGGAACATATATTTGGCAAGTTCAAAAAATCCGATCTCCCGGCCGGTAAATTCCTTGAACATACCTGCTGCCGCAGGCGCTCTCGCCGAGCCTAACATGCTGATAATACTCCCTGCCCCGGCCGAATAGGCCATACCGATAAAGAGGGCCTTACCGAATCTCGTCGGTCTCTCCCCTTCCCCATACAAAGCATAGATCGTCATCAGGATGGGAAATACAGTAGCCGCGGCTGCCGTATGGGCCATAAAGAGGGGAAGCCCGGCGCTCATAAGACATACCCCTAATAGTATCATGCTTGTCCTTTCCCCCACTATTTCGAGCATCTTATAGGCAAGACGTCTCGTCAGCCCCGTCTTGGTGAAGGCAAGACCGACAACTACTGAGCCGAAAATGAACATCACCGCCGGATCCATGAAGTCCCTGAAGGCCTCCTTGGCCGGGCGGATCGCGAAGAGCGCCTGAAAGACACCAATAGCTATACTTGTCAAACCGATCGGTACCACTTCAAAGACCCACCAGGTGCCGGCAAGCATGAAAAGGGCAATGGATGCCTTTCCCTCCTTCGACAGAGGGAACGCCTTGCCCAGGGGGTCAATGGCATCGTTCCAGGGGGGGGAGAAATAAATGTAAAAGAAAAGTCCCAATCCCAGTAAGATAAAAAATATCCTCTTCCAGTCGAACTTGATTTTGTCTGTTTTATCCTCGTACGTCATCTTGAATCTCCTTATCTGTCCTTTGTCTTCTGCCTTCTGTCTTCTGACTTCTGTCTTAGTCCTCCAGAATGGCCTCTTTCACAAGCTGGTAAATGTCGGTCAGTCTCAGTATCCCCACCGGTTTCTTCCCCTCTCCGACAACCAGAAGCCCTCTATGCTCACTGATGAGCATGATGTGAAGGGCATGGCCCAGGACTTCGTTTACGTCCACGGACAGGGCCACGGTGGTCATGAAATCCCGCACTTTTTTGTCTTTATGGGCCTTGCATCGTTCCAGGAAGGTTTTATCTGGAACGTGAGTCATAATATCGGCCATCTTCGCCCGCATCAGGGGGGAGATATACGAACCGCCGATGTCCTTGTAATCCGGTTCGAGACCTCTCAAGATATCGGCCTGGGTAAGTTTTCCCACGATATTACCCTCCACATCCTTAACCAGTATCCCCAGATGCCTGTATTTTCCCGGCGAGAGTTTCTCGGAACTCTCTTTCATGACCTTCAGCGCTTCCCTGATCGTTGCTTCCTGAGAGACCACAGCGTATTCTTCCAGGGGAACCATAATATCTCTCACATGCTTCTCTTCCATAATCCATCCTCCTTAAGCTGAATGTTTACTTTAGTTCCCTATCCATCTCTTTCAGTTTCCGTAATATTTCGAGAGGTGAGCCGGGTGCGACCTCAGAGACAATCTCTTTTAACTTTTCACCCTTAAACTTGAGTTTGTTCTGGACGCGTCTCTGATAGGCCTCCCGCAACACATTCAGTAACGTTTCGAGTTCGCATGGTTTCTCCAGATAACCATAGACGCCGGCCTTAGTGCACTTGATGGCGGAATCAATCGAGCCGTACCCGGTCAGGATAACCACTTCCATAAATCTGTGTTCCCTCTTCAGGATCTCGAGGACCTCTTCACCCCCTATCCCGGGCATTTTCAGATCAACAAGGGCAATTTCAAATTCCTGCTTCCGCGCGGCCTCGATCGCCTCCTCCCCGCTGCTTACCGGGGTGACATCGAAATCTCTCATGCTGAGGCGCTTGGAGATGGTCTCCAGAAACTGTTTTTCATCATCAACTACCAATAGTTTAATCTTATCCGGCATAAAAACACCTCCTTGTTTTGTGAACAGAACCGAAAATCTTTTTCCCCCACATTAAATCCTAGATCGCCCAATACGGTCTACTTGAGCTTATTCTTATGAGGTAATTGCAAAAGTCTTGAAATTAAAACGTAGCCGCAAACTTTAGTTTGCGTGTTTTCTTTGTTTTCAATATGTTACAAAACGCAGGCTAAAGCCTGCGGCTACCAGAATTGGACTTTTGC
>MNZP01000155.1 GCA_001873675.1 Syntrophaceae bacterium CG2_30_49_12
TCCGTAAGACAATTCCTTGACAATCATTGCGGTGGAGATAACATCCACCTCATATCCCTTGACGGACTCAGGGATGGAGAGGTTCATGATCCCGATCTCCCACGCCTTGACGATGGTCTCCATGGGAAATACATGATTCCTTTCCCAGGTCATTACGTGAGGGATTATCTCGTTCCTGACAAACTTACTTACCAGTTCGACATACATCTGTTGGCTATCCGTAAGATTGAAATCCATCTGCCCCCCCTGAAAACTTAAATATTATCCCCTATTTTCCTCAAACAATCGCTCTGCTGCTGAAAGGGCCGTCACTGATGAACAGGTTACATTGATTGTCCGGAAAAACTCCCGGAGAGGACGGCCGGGACCAACCTCATAGATTGTATCTGCATGCCGGGCAAGTGTCTTCATGTTTTCCTTCCATTGAACGGTGTTACTTAATTGAGACACCATGCTTCTTAGGATTTCCTCATAATGGGCAGAATGAAATCCCCCCTTATAATTGGAGGTTACCTTCTCCACCTTTTCGGAAATTAAACCCCTTCCGTAAGTCCGGAAGGCCTCCTCAAAGGGCCTCTCAATCGGTCTCATAAAACGGCTGTGAAAAGGGGCGCTTACATTGAGAGGGACAAAGCGAAACGGCCGATCTTCGCCCAGTGTTTCTCGCAGCCGGACCTCCGCTTCAGGCATGGCTTTAAGTTTACCGCTGATCACCACCTGATTGGCAGAATTGACATTTGCCACATCAAGCGGGAGATCCAAGAGGGTACGGCGAACGATATCTACATCCAGATCCTCCGCAATGACCGCCGACATACCTCCGAGACCGACAGGTACTGCCTCCTGCATTAAACGACCACGAATCTGGACAATCCTTAAGGTTTCCGCCAACGGCAGGACATCGGCACAGACCAGGGCGGTAAATTCACCGAGACTGTGACCCCCAAAAAGAGTCGGTGAAAAACCGTAAAGGGCATACAGACCACGAAACATAGCAACTTCAGTTGTGAGGATACAGGGTTGGGTATATTCAGTGAGATTGAGACGCTCATCATCTCCAAAACACATGGCAGCCACATTCCACCTTAGGGCATCGGAAGCCTCCCGGTAAGTGTCCCGGCTGACTTGAATATTATCGTGAAAGTCTTTCCCCATACCGGGCCGTTGAGACCCCTGACCGGGGAAAACGATCGCTGTACCCTTCTCTTCCATAATTTTGCTGTTCTCTAATACCACAGTTCAACGAAAAATCAAGAGAAAATGCTTGCCTCATAAATAATATTAATGATATGATCTTGGTGTCTTAGTGGCTGAATAGTCACGAAAATTTTAACACGGTGAGGATAAAAATATGGAGGACTATATGAAAAAGGAAAAAAGAAAAACTTTCATCATGTTTCTACTGGCCTTTTTAATAGGCTTTTTTGTCGTCTCTCTCGTAGAGGTGTTGCGTTCCTCTTTTGGCCCAATAGGGCCGGAGGTACAGATGGCCTCGGCGGTTTCAACGGCGGAAAGCCCGCCTGCTCCTACCTCGTTCGCTGGGCTTGCCGAGAGACTAAAACCTGCTGTTGTGAACATCAGCACCACGAAAACAATCCGGACAGGTGGTGTATTCAGGTCACCCTTTGATCGCTATTTCGGGGGAGACGATTTTTTCGATAGATTTTTTGGCGATACCCCGAGGAGGGAATTCAAGCAGAAAAGCCTTGGTTCCGGTTTCATTATCAGCCATGACGGTTATGTCTTTACCAACAACCACGTAGTGGAGCAAGCTGAAAAAATACTGGTAAAACTCTCTGATGGAAAAGAGTACGAGGCGAAGATCATCGGTAAGGATGCGAAAACAGATATCGCCCTGATTAAAATAAAACCAGACAATTCTTTACCTGTAGTGGAGATCGGTGATTCAGAAAAATTGCGTGTAGGTGACTGGGTTCTTGCCATTGGCAATCCATTCGGACTCGAACAGACGGTTACAGCCGGCATAGTCAGTGCCAAGGGTCGTGTGATTGGCGCAGGTCCCTACGATAACTTTATTCAGACAGACGCCTCCATCAATCCGGGAAACAGTGGGGGGCCGCTATTCAATATGGAAGGCAAGGTGATAGGAATCAATACCGCCATTGTTGCCCAGGGGCAGGGCATCGGGTTTGCCATACCGATCAACATGGCCAAAAGTATCCTCCCCGACCTGAAGACAAAAGGAAAGGTATCTCGTGGCTGGATTGGTGTTTCCGTTCAGGATATTATCGAAGATATTGCTCAAAACCTTAAACTGAAAGATAGGAATGGCGTCCTGATTTCCGAAGTATTCGAGGGTGATCCAGCCGACAAAGCCGGATTGAGGACAGGTGACATTGTAATCGGGATAAATGGCAAAAAGATAAAAGACACCCACGAATTATTAATGGTTATCGCCTCATTTCATGTGGGAGACAGAATTTCGGTAAATGTCCTGCGTGATAGCAAGGAAATTACTTTTCAGATCGTTGTGGTGGAAAGGAAAGAACAACAGGAGTTAGCGGCGCTAAAGGGGAAAAGTGAAGGCTTTGGGATGACCGTCCAGGAGATCACACCGGAAATTGCCCGGCATCTCGGCATCTCTCAAAAAATCGGTGTTGTTGTGAGTCAGGTACAGGAGGGAAGCCCCGCAGATGATGCCGGTATCCAGCCCATGGATATTATTCTCCAGGTAAACAAAGTGAAAATATATTCCTCAAATGACTATTCCCGAGAAATATCAAAAGCAAAAAATGGCATCATGCTTTTAATCAAACGGGGGAAAGCAACTTTTTTTGTGCCTCTACGTAAGTAAAGTTCCCAATCTATTCCCGCTCTATGAGTCACTGAACGCCCATTTTGGCGATCTGCACTGGTGGCCCGGCGAATCTCCCTTCGAGGTGATTGTTGGCGCGATACTGACCCAGAATACGGCCTGGCGCAATGTGGAAATCGCCATTAAAAAGCTGAAAGCGAAAGGACTTCTCCACCCGGAAGGACTCCTGACAATTAGAGACGATGTCCTGGAAGAACTTATCAGATCTTCGGGATATTACCGCGTCAAGACCAGGAGACTGAAGTCTTTTGTTCTGTACCTGCATGAAGAATATGACGGAAGCCTCGAAAGGATGTTTTTGGAAGACTTCCGGCATCTGAGAGAGAAACTATTGCGAGTCAAAGGTGTTGGAGAAGAGACGGCAGATAGTATTCTCCTCTATGCAGGGGAAAAGCCGATATTTGTCGTTGATGCATATACGCGAAGGATTCTGCAGAGGCATGGCATCATCTGCGAAGATGCAAGCTATGGAGAAATTCAGAAACTCTTCATGACCCATCTTCCCCACAGCGTTCCTCTATACAAGCAGTATCACGCACTTCTGGTCAATACGGGGAAGACTTTCTGTACCAAAACCCCTCGTTGTGGAGGATGTCCCCTGAATAAAGAAGGCTAAAGGTGGAAGACTGTTAGGGTACTTCAGTCTTCAGCCTATCCACCTAAGATGAGGATATTATTCCCATGCTCAAACGCCTGTCCAAATTGGTCATAAATTTTGGTCTCATCCCATCGGTCTATTGCCTCATCCGTTTATACTTCCTGCTGGTCAGGATCAGGGTGCGGGATGAGGATTGGCTTGTTGACCATCTCGGCGGCGGGGGCAAGGCGATCATTGCCGCGTGGCACCAGCGTATTTTCCTGTTCATGAGCTATGCAAAGAGGCTCGGCGTTTTTTCACCTTCCGTAATGATCAGTCAGAGCCGTGATGGAGAAATGATTGCAAGCATAATGAGCCGTCTGAATATTCGGCCTGTCAGGGGGTCCAGTTCCCGTAACGGCAGGAAGGCCCTTGCCGCCATGGTGGCAGATATAGCACATCATCAGCTTGCCGCTCATGTGGTGGACGGTCCCCAGGGACCGAGGGGAGTGGTTAAGGAGGGGCTTATTACGATGGCTCAGTTGTCCGGGGCGGCGATTTTTCCGCTCTACGCATCGGTTAGCCGGGCCTGGGTGCTGAAGAGTTGGGATCATTTCCTGATCCCCAAACCTTTCAGTCGGATTCTCATCCGCTGGGATAGACCCCTTTACGTACCGGAACATCTGGATGCGAAGGGATTTGAAACTATCCGGCTCCAGGTGGAACAACAGATGAGGCAAAACCAGGACGCGGATGATCGCCATTGGGGATGGGCCGGAGACCTGTTGTAAAGGTGTTTAGGCTGAAGGCTGAAGTGTAACAGTCTTCTACCCCCGTTTTTCAACGGGGCAAACTTCAGTCTATCTACCTGAGTAAAACGCCTTCACCGTTTCGCCAACATCCATAGGTATACATTTTGGCCAGGGCCTTGACCGCCCGTTCGGGTGTAAGGAAGGAAACTCCCTTGTAAGGACCTCCCTCGATATCGGTTATCATCCGGGTGGTTTCGTCGGAAACCATATTCACACCCACTACAGGCTTTTCATACTTTTCCATCATCTTCACTACTTGCTCAATAAAACTCCGTTCCACTTGAGTCTGCTGCCGAGGGAGATTTTCGAGGGCAACAAGATCGAGGTCTTTTTCAACAATTTTCATCGAGTTGACCAGCCACCTGACGAAAAAAGCATGTCCCAGAATCCCCATGTGGATAAGGACATCACAACCATCCCACTTCAACAATTCTTCTATGACCATAATCGGTATCTTGGGATCACGCTCCCCCACCAGGTCAATCGGATTAGAATGGCTCCAGTAGGGAGGGAGGATATGATTGATCCGTGAGATAATCTCTGACGACAGGTCAGGCACTTCCAATCCATATTCGACACACAAGTCGGCGGTAACGACCCCCCAGCCGCCGCCCATGGTCACGATGGCTACCCTTCTACTCTTCAATAACGGCAAGGAAGAAAAAGCGGCAGCCAGATCCAGGAGGTCCATGGGTTGTTCTACCAGAACAATTCCCGCCTGACGGCATGCTGCCTCAAAGACCTTGAGGTCGGAAGCCAGCGCCCCGGTATGACTGGCAGCGGCTCGTTCTCCTACACGGGTACGTCCTCCTTTGAGCACCACAACAGGCTTCTTGCGACCTACTCGGCAGGCCGTTTCAAAGAAACGTCGGCCATCTTTGATACTTTCGATGTATAAAACCACCGTCCTCGTCAGATCATCCACGTCAAAAGCGTCCATACAATCTTCTATCGTAACCATTGCCTCATTTCCCGATCCACAGAAAGCGCGTATACCGATTCCTTCTCTCTCGGCAAAGGCCAAAAGCTGCACCCCCAGATTGCCGGATTGGGTAACAAGAGTCATTGAGCCGGGCTTCGGACGCACATGAGGTCCCGTAGCGTACAGATTGTAATGGGGGTTACAGATCCCCATCGTGTTGGGTCCAAGAACCAGGATACCCGCCTCACGGGCCTCTCTGACAAGTTGCTCTTCAAGATGACGGCCCTCCTCACCCGTTTCACGGAAACCGGAGGTAATGACGAGCATACTTTTAATACCTTTTACCTTAAGCTGTGGAATTAGTTCCAGTACCCTATCGGCGGGAATCATAACAATCGCAAGATCAACCTGACCCGGAATTTCAGTGACGGATTTGAAGACATGTCTCCCGGCGATCTCGCCGCCCTTTGCGTTAACAAGATAGAGTTCCCCTTTAAAATCTCCTCCCGCAATATTGGTAAAAATCCTGTGTCCCCACTTGCCGAATCTGGGAGAGGCGCCGACAATAGCAATAGAGTCCGGATAAAACAGATCCCCTATTGCCCTTGCTCCCACAGAAGGATAAGCGGTCTCTTTACCGGGTTTTTTACCAAGTACGACCAGTGCATCCACAGCCTTTACCTCACCATCTGGAGCGATCAGCAGGGGGTTGACATCAACTTCCGTTACTTCTGGATAGTCCAGTCCCAGGCGAGATAAACCCAACAGGGTTTGGACAATCTGCTCACACTTGACTGCCCGCTCACCACGAAAGGGGCCAAGGAGAGGAGCAGCACGAAGTTCATCCAACATGTGGCCGGCATGAATCTCGTTGAGGGGAGCCAGGCGGAAAACAACGTCATTTAGGGCCTCGGTAAAGATACCTCCTAAACCGAACATTACGACCGGTCCGAATTGGGCGTCACGAAACAGGCCGGCCACAAACTCCCGTCTCCCGGAAAGCATGGGCTGGATGAGGAAGCCCTCTAAGTCATCACCGGCAGCATTTAATACCTTCCGTGCAGCGCTACGGACATCATCTGTATCATTCAGATTAAGTCTTACAAGTCCCCGCTCTGTCTTGTGTGTCAGCCGAGAACCAAGCCCTTTCAGCACCACAGGAAAGCCGGTGATCTGGGCCTGCGCCACGGCATCGTCGAGAGTTTCTACAACAGTTTCCTCCACCACAGGCACACCGTAACATCTCAACAACTGTTTCGCTTCCGCCTCGTTGAGGGTAGTTCTTCCCTCCGATTTTACCCTCTCTATCAGTTCTGCTGCTTTCATCAAAACTCCTCTCATCTGTTTATGATTGCGGTACATTTATCATACGTTAAAACTGAATGCAAACAACAACCCTATGCGGGGAACAGGTCAACGGCTTTTCATATTGACACAGATTTCCCCTCATGTTAGGTAGCCGCTGGAAATGGGAAAATTAAAAATTGTCTCCTCCATGCAAAATTCAATTTTTACCGGAGGCTTAAATTGACCTTTCAGGAATTGATCTTTGCCCTCGAAAAATACTGGGCCGGCCAGGGATGTATCATCCAGCAGCCCTACGATATTGAGGTAGGGGCGGGCACCTTTAATCCGGCAACGTTTCTTAGAGTTCTGGGGCCGGAACCATGGAATGCGGCTTACGTTGAACCCTCCCGGAGGCCGGGAGACGGCAGGTACGGCGAAAACCCGAACAGGTTGCAGCACTACTACCAGTATCAGGTGATCATGAAGCCCTCCCCCCTGAACATTCAGGATCTTTACCTCGAATCCATGAAGAGCGTAGGCATTGATCCCCTTGATCACGACATCCGTTTTGTAGAAGACGACTGGGAATCTCCGACCCTGGGCGCTTGGGGTCTGGGCTGGGAGGTATGGCTCGACGGTATGGAGATAACGCAATTCACTTACTTCCAGCAGGTGGGGGGATTCGATCTCAATCCCGTGTGTGTTGAACTGACATACGGTATTGAGCGTATTGCCATGTATATCCAGGAAATAGATAAGGTCTTCGACCTGAAATGGAGTGATAATATCAGATACGGGGATATTCATCACCGGAGTGAGGTGGAATTTTCCACCTATAATTTTGAAACAGCGGACATTGAAATACTTCGGGATCTCTTTGGGATGTATGAAAAAGAATCCCTGAGAACAGCCGAAAAGGGCCTTATCCTGCCCGCTTATGATTATTGCCTCAAATGTTCCCATACTTTTAATCTTCTCGATGCGCGGGGTGCGATCAGTGTTGCTGAGCGTACGAGCTATATCGGAAGGGTGAGAAATCTGGCCAGGATTTGTGCGGAAGGTTATCTCAGGCAGCGGGAGGCAATGGGATACCCCTTGAGAGGAAAGATCTTAGGAGACGCAGCCTAAAGCCTGCGGCTACAATTCTGGAGACCTTTGATGGGTAAAGATTTGATACTTGAGATAGGAACGGAAGAGATTCCCGCCGCCTTTTTACCTAAAGCGATGAGAGATATGGATGAAATGATCCGTAAAGAGTTTCTCTCCAGACGGATCCGACACGGCGAGGTCGTCACCATGGCCACGCCGCGGAGGCTTTGCCTCCACGTCGCCGATATTTCGGAAAAGCAGGAGGACCAGATTGTCGTCAAACTCGGACCGGCCAAGAGCGTTTCTTTCGATGATCGGGGAAACCCCTCGAAGGCCGCTGTCGGTTTTGCAAAGAGTCAGGGGGTTAACATCTCGGAGCTAAAAACGGTTGCCACGGAAAAGGGTGAATACCTCTCTTCACGGAAGGAAATTCCGGGTGAGGAGACAAAAACCCTCTTGCCCGCTATCTTATCGGAATTCATCACCTCTATCCCCTTTAAAAAAACAATGCGCTGGTCGGACCTGGAGATTCGCTTTGTCCGACCAATTCGCTGGATACTTGCCCTTTACGGCGGCCGGACGGCGCCGTTTAAACTCGGCAACATAGAAAGCGGCAACAAGACCTGCGGCCATCGCTTCATGAGTCCGACTTATTTTGAAGTGGGGGATATGGATGAATACCTGACAAAAACAAGAGAAAACTTTGTGATTGTAGACCATCAGGAACGAAAGAGGATTATCGTCGAAGAGACACAAAAGGCTGCAAAGTCTCTTTCCGGGCGTGCCCTCCTTAACGACAAACTTCTCGAGACATTGACCTTTCTTGTTGAATATCCGACAGTCCTCACCGGCAGCTTTGACCGGGAATACCTGAAACTCCCCCAGGAGGTTCTCATCACCTCCATGATCTCCCATCAAAAATACGTCCCCCTTGTAGATGAGAAGGGTAAACTGATGCCCCACTTTATCGTCGTTAACAATACCCTGGCCCGTGATCCAACCCTCGTCAGGAGGGGAAACGAAAAGGTCATCCGTGCCAGGCTGGCCGATGCAAAGTTCTTTTTCGATGAAGACCGGAAGATCCCTCTCGTGCAGCGCATCGAAAATTTGCGGTACGTTGTGTTTCACACCCTCCTTGGCACATCTTATGACAAGGTGCAGCGTTTCCGAAAACTTGCCGCATATATGGCGGAGCAGATAAATCCTGTCCTTACCGAGACGGTGGACCGTGTGTCTCTCCTTGCCAAGGCCGATTTAGACACGCAGATGGTCGGTGAATTTGCAGAGCTTCAGGGGGTCATGGGTCGGGAATATGCCCTGCTTGCCGGTGAAAATCCTGTCGTGGCCAAGGCGATCTATGAGCATTACCTCCCCGTGGCAGCCGGTTCCGACCTGCCGGAAACGGATGAGGGCGCCATCGTCAGCATTGCGGACAAGATGGACACCATCGTGGGGTTCTTCGGTGTAAACCTGATCCCCACGGGAGATACGGATCCCTACGCCTTACGACGCCAGGCCCTCGGTATTATTAACATCATTCTCCATAAGCGTTACTCCCTCCTGCTGGAAGAGATGGTCGGCAAGAGTCTCTCGCTTCTTGGCGATAAACTAAAAAGACCCTTCGAAGAGACAAAGGCCGATGTCCTCGGGTTTTTTAAGGGGAGATTGGAAAACCAGCTCATCTCCCAGGGGCATCCCTACGATGTCGTTGATGCCGTCCTCACATCGGGTGTATCAGATATAGTCAGGTCTGTAAAAAAAATTGAAGCCCTGAAAACATTCAAGTCTCACGCAGACTTTGAGCCACTGGTGATCGCCTTCAAACGGGTGGGTAATATTATCAGGGATTTTAAAGAAGGTTCCGTAGACCCTGCCCTGTTTGAGACGGATGAAGAGAAGAACCTCTACGATGCCTTCCTGAAAAGAAAGGAAAGGGTACTCACCTATACTAACAGCGACGATTATCGTCCCGCTCTGATTGAACTGGCACACCTGAGAAAACCGGTGGACGATTTCTTTGATTCCGTGCTGGTCATGACAGAGGACGAAAAGACAAGGCATAACCGGCTTTCTCTCCTAAGAGAGATATTCATGCTGTTCCACAGAATCGCCGATTTCTCTAAAATTGTCGTCGAGTCTTGAAGGACATATTTTGTTTCCCTTTACAACCGACATGATTGCTGTTAATTATCAGCCTCTCAATTGGACGATTCTCCCCTATCTCCTGAAAGGATCCAAGAATTTGGAAAATCAGAATCTACACCGCCTGATGCTTGATGACAGAGAGATCATCCTGATCGGTTGTGCCCATGTATCACGTGCGAGCGCTGATCTGGTGGAAAAGGTCATCGCGGAAGAAAAACCGGAGATAGTCATGATCGAACTCTGCAAGGCCCGTTTTGATGCCATCAGGCAGAAGGAAAAATGGCAGGAAACCGACATTATTAAGGTGATCCGGGAGAAGCGCGCTTCATTGCTGTTGTTCCAGTTGTTCATGATGTCCTTTCAAAAAAAGATCGCCGAGAAATTCGATATAAGTCCCGGAGAAGAAATGCTCCGGGCCATCAGGGGTGCGGAGGAAATCGGGGCAGAAGTCGTCCTGGCCGACCGGGAGATCCGCGTTACCCTGTTACGGGCATGGCGGATGATGCGATTCTTCCGCAAGATAAAGCTTCTCGCGGCGATACCCGTTTCCCTTTTTTTCACGGAGGAAGTCACCGAAGATGATATTGAAAGACTCAAGCAAAGCGACGTACTGGAGGCGGCTTTGCAAACCATGGGACTTAAGCTGCCGGAATTAAAGGCCATACTCATTGACGAAAGGGATCAGTACCTTGCCCATAACATCAGCCATACCCCGGGACGCAAGATTGTCGCCGTCGTCGGCGCCGGCCATATCCCAGGCATCATGAAAAACATAGACAGAGAAATTGATATGGAAATGCTTAATCGGATTCCCCCCCGTAATTTCTGGGCAAGGTTCGCGGGATGGGTGGTACCTGCGGCAGTCATGGTCCTTTTCGTCGCTGGTTTTTTTTACGCCGGCTCTCATGCGGGGATGAACATGATCAAGTGGTGGGCAGCGATTACCGCGACCTGTTCGGGCATCGGGGCGCTTATCCTGCTGGCACATCCGGCTACGATCGCGGCCTCAGCCATTGCCGCCCCTATCACCACCCTGCATCCCCTGTTAGCCGCCGGATGGGTCGCCGGCCTCACGGAAGCGACATTCCGGAAACCACGGGTTAAAGACTTCCTCAGCCTGAAGGATGACATTACCACATTGCGAGGCTTCTTCCGCAATAAGATCACCCGTATCCTGCTCCTCGTTACCCTCGTTAATCTCACTGCCTCTATTGGCACCATGGTCGCTATCCCGGTAATCATGAGGTTCTTTTAGTGTAACTGTTCAGGTAGCCACCAAGGCACTAAGACACGAAGGATAGATATGAGTTTTTCCACTTTGTCTGAAAAGGAAGAATAATTATATGATCTTAGTGTCTTGGTGTCTTAGTGGCTGAATAGTCACTTCCATTTTAAATAACTTTAGGCACTTTAAACTTTAGATCACTTTAGGCACTTAACTTGTAGAGAAATATCGAAGG
>MNZP01000170.1 GCA_001873675.1 Syntrophaceae bacterium CG2_30_49_12
TCTGTATCTTCAAAATACCGTCTTTCCCCACATGGGAGGTCAACTCTATACTTTTCATGTCCACTCCTCACGCATCCCAAGTTTACCAATACTTTACCTTGACTTTCTTAGCCTGGAGATTGATAATATTACCATGATTATAACACATCACAGAGAAAAGCTAATAAATGCAATAATTTATTTTGCCAATCATACAAATTATTGCGGCAAAACAAAGTTACTGAAACTTCTATATTTTTTGGACTTTACCCACTTTAAGCAGACGGGCAGGTCCGTCACGGGGCTGGACTATTTCGCATGGGATATGGGGCCGGTTCCCAAGGATCTTTTTGAAGAACTCACTGACAATATGAAGCCGGATATGAAAGACTCTGTTCACGATCTTTCAAAAGAAGAAGAATTTCAGCAGGTCCGGTCTAAAAGGAAGTTCAACAACCAGTATTTTTCTAAACGTGAAATGAAATGTTTAGAGGATATCTCTTTTATTTTCAAAGATGCCAAGGCTGATGCCATGGTCGAGTCCTCCCATTTAAAAAATGAGCCGTGGGACAAAACCCTCAAAGAGAAGGGTAGGTTTCAAAAGATCGATTATATGCTTGCCATTGACAGCGATATCGCAAGCCTTCCTCATGATGAGGCCAAGGAACGGCTGCAAGAACGAAGAGAGATGTACAGCATATTCGGAGCAAGCTAATTGCAAATCCGGGGAGCTATCTATCATCACGGACAGCTTGTTTTCCAAAACGGTTTCATCGGCAAAAAATATCTCATTCTTTTAAATACCCCCGATAAAAAAGACCCCTATCTTTTCGTAAAAACCACCTCCCAAAAGAAAAACAGGCCTTCAACACCCGGATGTATCAAAAAACAGAGTTTGTTCTTTATCCCAGGAAACAAAACGTTTTTTAAATTGGATACATGGGTTCAGTTGCACGAAATATACGAATTTTGGCCAAAAGATATCGACACGAATAAAGATATAAGTGTCGAGGGAAGTCTTGACGCCAAATTAATTGATGATATCGTTAATTGTCTGTTCGAGGCTGAAGAGGACAACCTCATTACAACACACAAAAACCTTCTGCGACCACCGCTGCGGGATTCTTTGCTTAAGCTCAAAGCAAAATTTAGCAGAGAGAAGTAAAAAGTGGGTTCTACATTTGGGGACATAGAACTGTTTCCATTGGCAATGACACATGTGATGACCGTTCGTACCGAACGTGCGCAAATTATAAAATAGCCTTTCCCCACACTTATTCTGATGAAGCAATTACCTTTTTAATCCCAAGCCTCAAATTCTTTTCCCCTGGTTCATCCATTCTTCAAAAAAGGAAAAGTTGTGATTCTGCTGTCCGCACTGTATTTCTTTAGCTGTACACTTCATCATGGGGCCCCAACAATACAAACTTAATTGTATCGTCAGATGTTGTGGAACAATCGGAACAGGCAACAAATTCGGCGTCTCCCTTTTTTCGGCATACGTCACAATACAAGTAGATTATGATAAAGTTACGTTTGACCGGGCAAGAGTAAAATCCTCGCAAGTTGCCCTTTAGAGGTTCGCCTAATTCGACTGGGTGCTTCATAATCTGGCGAACTTTCTGTCCAATCTGCTTCTTTATGCCGGCATGTTCCCTGACGCCTTTCAGGAATGCCTTTTCAAATTCTGCCTTCATCTGTTGCCAAAAACTTCCTCAAATGGATGCCATTTGGCCTTGCCATCGCGAAGTCTGGACTGTACATCGATTAGTGCTTTGTGGAAGTCAGGATTAGAAAGTATCATCTCCATGCTATCTCCTTGTGCCTGCCGTTTGAGTGCGAGTAGAAATTGCGTAATAACATTGGCGACTGTTGTTCTGTTTTCATGAACGTATACCTTGACAAAATCCGCCAAATCCTGGTCAAGGCTGATATTTAAACGTGTCTTAGACATATTCCCTCCTTAAAATGATGTTCCCAATATACACATATCAGGAATAATCGTCAAGGATCAATAGAGGCACTTTTCCAGGCTGATTAGCAATTAATCAGGTTCAATATGACATTCCATATAACCTGAGTACAGGAGGTCATTTGGGAGGCGCTGGGACAGGTTTTAAACCTCCCGCCTGCTTTACCTTCTCCACCCCCAGATCAAAGGCCCTGAGATTCACATCCAGCTTCGTGGCCGGCATGGAGTTTAAAAACGCTTCTCTGAAGTCTTCCCGGGAGATGGGAAGCTCACCTGTCCCGGCAATGGCGCCTATCATCACAATATTCCCCAAAATGGGATTGCCTAATTTAATCGCCTCATCCGTAGCGGCGATAAACCAGGCATGAGCTGACAGTTCCCTGATCGTTGTCCCGATCTCTTCCGGGGAGGGATAATCCAATTCCCCTCCGATGACGGCCACGGGATAGAGGGGACGGGTATTGGTCAACACCATGACTTCCGGATTGCCGTAACGCATCAGTACCCGGAGCGCCTCCACAGGTTCAAGGGCGGCAATGATGTCCGCCCTCCCCTTTGGGATTTGGGGACTCCATACTGATCCTGCCGAAACCCTGAGATGACTCATCACGGAGCCGCCCCGCTGAGACGCCCCGAAGGTTTCTCCGATGGTAACCTGGCAGCCCTTCCGCACCAGCATATTGCCCAGCAATCTCGAGGCCATGACATTTCCCTGGCCGCCGACGCCGGTAATCACGATATTGTAAGGATCCTTCGACAACTGTTGCTTCTCCATCTCTTATGCCGCCTCCTCCCTCTTTATCGCCCCCGCGGGACAGATAGAGGAACAAACGCCGCAGCCGGCGCAGATCACCTCATCTATCCGAGCCTTCTTTTTCTGCCTGTCCCAGTTGATGCCGGGACAACGGAAGATTCGGGTACACAGGCGATTGCACCCGCAGTTCTCACCAAGACAGAGCGCCTCATCAATCCGCACCTCGTATCTTTTGGCGGCCTTCTTCTCAGGACTCAATCCGCATATCTGCCGGAGGATTAAAACTCTGACCCCCTCTTCATCCTCCAGGAGCCGGTTTATCGTCTCCCGTGTTTCCTCCAGGTCAAAGGGGTCTCTAATCTCCACCTTGACACCGATAGCTTCGCATATTCTCGCGATATCAACGGCAGGCGCTTCCTCACCCATGGCATTGACCGTCAGACCGGGATGGGACTGGAATCCCGTCATCGCCGTTCCGCCGTTATCCAGGACAATCAATATCATATTTGCCCTGTGATGGACGGCATTGATCAGGGCCGGGATGACGGCATGGTAAAACGTGGAATCACCGCAAACAGTCAACACCGGCTGCTCCATGCCAAACTGCCCGAATTTTCCAAAGCCGCCGGCAATACCTGTCCCCGATCCCATGGAATGTAACGTCTTCATGACGCCAAAACCGCCGGCAGGGGAAAGGATAGCCATGGAATAACAGCCGATATCGCCGCAGACAAAACCTCTGCGGCCATCCATTTGCAGGGCGTTATGAATTAACCAGAAGGACGCCCTGTGGGGGCAGCCGGGGCAGAAGGTCAGGTCTCGTTGGGGGGTTTTGGTTGAAGCCAGCGCCTGTGCTTTCTTCTCATAATCGGCAGGCATCCCCACATAGCTATTGATCCCCATGATTTTGCCCAGGGCCGAGACGACAAGATCGGGGTTCAGTTCCCCTACTGAGGGGAAATGACCGGTTTCCTTGCCGTAAAAGGTTTTTATCCCCATTTCCGGGGCCATTCCGGCGGCAAGGATCTTCACACGCTCTTCGAGAAACGGCCGGACCTCCTCCACCATCAGTATCTTATCCGTCAGGGACAGATGTCTTTTGAGGAACGAAGGCGGCAATGGCCAGGTGGCGCCGAACTTCAGAACACCCACCCTATCTTCAACTCCGAGGAGACTGATGGCCTCCCGGCAGTAGAGATAACAGATACTGGAGGTGATGAGCAAAACCCCCGGTTTCTCCGGTCCTTCATAGGTGTTGAAAGGACTCCTTTCGAAGATCTCCTCTGCCCTTTTTATCTTTTCCTGCTGGAGCTGATGCTTATAGACCACCGGGGCGCTGAACACCAGTCCGGTATCCGGATCGAGGATAGGACCGTCACATCTGAATTCGGCCTGCCTTTTTGTGTTGGGAAGCTTACCGAATATGACATTCCCGCTGCCATGCGAAAGGCGGGTGACACTTCGCACCATGACGATATTCTTGATCTCTTCCGAGAGTTCAAAGGCCCATCTGGTCATATCCTTGGCTTCCTGGAAATTCGCCGGTTCGAGGAGGGGGATCTCGATCATGGGGGCAAAATAGCGGGACTCCACCTCGTTGACACTGGATAATGCTCCCGGGTCCTCACAGAAGACGAGAATCATTCCCCCTCTAATTCCGGAAGCGGCAAGGTGGAGGAGAAAATCGGACGCCACGTGCACGCCGTTTTGTTTCATGGTGCAGAGAGATCTCATCCCGGCAAAGGATGCCGCTGCGGCAACCTCCATGGACACTTTTTCATTGGCCGACCACTCCACATAGAGATTTCCCTCCTTTGCCACCCGGCATAGAGATTCTATAATTTCCGAGGAAGGGGTGCCCGGGTAGCCGCAGGCGACGCTCACTCCCGCCTCTAACGCTCCACGGGAAATCGCCTCGTTACCCATGAGCAGATACTCAACACCCTCCTTCTGCGCTATCAATTTCGACATCATAACCCCCACTTCTTTATGTAAACAAGGGAAATTGACTTATGACTTAGGCCACGACGGAGCGTGGCCCTCCTCTTATTACTACGACTTCTCTTTAGCCCTGGAGCATGCGCACCACCGGGTCAAAGCGATCCAGATACAAAAGGTCAGGGGAACTGCCGCTCCTGGCAGCTATGCTTTTCAGAGCCGTCCTCTTCTTCTCCATGGCGGATTTTTTCAGCTCATCCAGGGCTTCTCCGGGCGCCTCACGGAATTCAAGCAAACCTCCGGCGCGGGCCAGTTGCACAAGATCATCCCCACGCTGTGTCCTCACGATAACCTGATTCCAGATTCTCGTCTCTTCCCACCTTCCAGGCAGCCGGGCGGAACCTACAGAGATATCGGCGAACTCGGCTGTGGTGTCAAAACAGTAATGGCACGCCTCTCTGATGCAGGAATTGACTTCCTCCATGGAAAATTCGATTGTTCCATCCTTTGTATATACTTCTAAAGTGTGTCTGCGCGGCGGGATATCCATACCAACAACGGCATCCAGTCCTGTCTTTTTCCGCAACAGCTCCATGAATCCACGCCAGGAAAGCGCCCAGCCGCAAAACAGGCCGATAACGAGCTTCAACTTATCAATGTTGCCCTCATCCACTGGAACAGGTTTGAGGCGCATCTTGGCCAGGGCAAGGACCTGGCAGGGTGTCGCCACGACACCGATCTTCTTCGCTTCGCCTTTTGCCGCCCTGTTGAATTCCGCAACCGTCGGGGAAACGATGAATTTACTCTTTCCCCTCTTCTTCACCTCCGCAGGATCGTTAACCGCTACACCCCGGTGAAGAAAATTCTCTTTGCCTTCCGCGATAATGGCAGTGTCAATAATGCCTTCCCGAAGGGCCAGCGTCATGAGTGTGGTAACAGAGCCTCCGTGCTGGGCGTCTTTCCGTATCTGCTCATCCGTTGCCCTCGTGAGGTAGAATCCCTTAACAGCGCCTATCTCCGGTGTCAAGTCTTTCTCCTCGCACAAACTCTTCCGCATAGTTTCCAGATTCGTGGGAGTCCGCGGGCAAAACATATAGCATCGGCCAACCTTGATGTCACACGGATGGAGAAGAATTATCCTGTCGTGGTATGAGGTCTGATAAGGGCAAAGACCGACACAGGCGCCGCAACCTGTGCAGAGATGCGTATCTATAACCTCTCGCTGAAGTTCCCTCTGCCCCATCCCCCCGTCTTCCATATAAATTAACCTCCTATTTTACCTGCCGTATATCCTATTTTGCGGAATTTTGAAAGCCTTGAGATTCCATTTCTTGAGAGTTTTTCGGGAAATTCAAACATATCTAATAAACAGCAAAAAAATAAGCTTGACTTATGATAATATTTCTTATAAGGACATCTCTACGATGTAAAATAGTGTACAGTTTATCATCCATCATCAAGATCTGTGCACCGTTGTAAAAGTGGGGGAACCCCCGAATAAAACAAGGAGGTACTTCATGATGAAGCGGCGGATTTTCCTATGGATGGGATTGATTATCCTGTTCTTGTCATTGGGAATTTGTCAGGAGGGAGTTGCCAGGGAAAAGTATAAAGTCAAGCGTGGCGATACCCTCGCTAAAATTTCAAGTGAATTGGGCGTAAGCCTACAGGCCTTAAAAAAAGCCAATAATCTCAAAAGCAGCGCTCTTAAACCAAACCAGACCCTCGTCGTTCCCCAACAAACAAAGAAAAAACTCGCAAAGTTACGGACACCAAATTCTCCCGGAAGAGAATCTTATACTGTGAAAAAGGGAGACAGTCTTTTTA
Source organism: Syntrophaceae bacterium CG2_30_49_12 (assembly GCA_001873675.1). Taxonomy (GTDB): domain Bacteria; phylum Desulfobacterota; class Syntrophia; order Syntrophales; family CG2-30-49-12; genus CG2-30-49-12. The sequence continues at coordinate 6,471 of MNZP01000170.1, forward strand.
GCATTTCAAAAAAGACCGGTCTTTCGGTAAAAGAGATCAAAAGAATAAACTGCCTCAGTGCCAATAAACTAAAGATCGGACAGAAACTCGCCTTGTCAAGCCCTGTAAAAAGACAGGAAACAGCAATGAGAGAGGCTGCCAATGTTGTCGATACGAAAAAGATAGCGGCAACGGAATATGAAAGTGAAGATGACGGCAAGAATAATGATGACGGCGGGCTTTCCGGGGAAGACGACGGGGCAGAAATGGAAAAAGGCGAAGAGGCCAACATAGGACCTCTCGGTAAATGGAATAGCCTCGATGAACGAAGAATATTTGTGAGGGTGGTAAAAGGGTTCCTCGGAGCGCCCTATCGTTTTGGCGGTTCCTCGATTAGAGGTCTTGATTGTTCCGCATTTGTAAGAAAGATATATCAGTTTTTTGGCATCAACCTCCCCAGGACGGCCCGTGAACAGTCTTACGTGGGTAAGCGCGTGCTGAGAAATGAACTGGAGGAAGGTGATCTGGTTTTCTTCAATACCCGGCGGCCGGTTGGCCATGTGGGAATCTATGTGGGGAACAACGAGTTTATCCATGCGTCTTTCCGAAATAAAGAGGTAAGGATAGATAGCCTGGAATCGCCTTACTATGATAAGCGTTTTATCAGGGCTGTACGGGTAAAAGGACTGGACGGTGAGGTTTAAGTCCCTGTTCTCACCATAGAAGAGAGTTCCCAAAGGGGTGGTTTCAACCACCCCTTTTTTATCATCAGAAGGAGGAAAGGATGGAAGTTACCAAAGAAGAACTCAAGGTGTTGAGATGGCGGGAGAAACCTTCAAGGCTGGAAACCTTTTCCGGTCTCCCTGTGAAGGAAAACTATGGCCCGGAGGACTTAAAAGGCACTGATTACCTTAAACCACAACTGGAAGAAATGGGTATTACCGGGCTTTACGGACCGGGCATCCCCCTTGGAGTGATTGTTCAGCATGTAGCCGAGGCAACGAAAAAGAGAAGGAAGGGTGTAGATATATAAAGGACATACTCCTATGGGCAGAACAATCACAGAGAAGGTCATCGAGACACATCTCGTCTCCGGTAGATTTATCCCCGGAGACGAGATAGGTATCAGGATTGATCAGACCTTAACCCAGGACGCCACAGGAACAATGGCCTACCTGCAGTTCGAGTCGCTGAATATCCCAAGGGTCAAAACCGAACTATCCGTAAGTTATATTGATCACAATACCGTCCAGATCGGGTTTGAGAATGCAGATGACCATCGGTACCTTCAGAGCATAGCGCAAAAGTATGGCATCTACCTCTCAAGGCCGGGAAACGGCATCTGCCATCAGGTACACCTCGAGAGGTTTGGAAAACCGGCAAAGACCCTGATTGGCGCCGATAGTCATACCCCGACAGCCGGGGCCCTCGGGACGCTCGCCTTCGGTGCAGGCGGGCTTGACGTGGCCCTCGCCATGGCAGGCGAACCATTCTATTTTACCTGTCCTTATGTGATCAGGATCGTCCTTACCGGCAAGCTTCCCCCCTGGGTCTCGGCAAAGGATATCGTCTTAAAAGTTCTCGATTTATTCACCACAAAGGGAAACGTGGGGTGCGTTTTTGAATACGGCGGCAAAGGAACCGCCGGCCTTTCGGTGCCGGAGAGGGCAACGATCGCCAACATGGGGGCGGAATGCGGTGTGACCACCTCCATCTTTCCCAGCGATGAGATGACGGCGCTTTTCTTAAAAGCTCAGCAACGGGAAATGGATTGGGTAGAAATTAAGGCCGACCCGGATGCTTCATACCACCGGATCGTGGAGATCAATCTGTCGGAACTGGCGCCGCTCACCGCAAGGCCGCATAGCCCCGACAACATCAGTACTGTCAGGGATATGGGCGAAATTGAGGTAAATCAGGTCTGTATCGGAAGCTGTACAAACTCTTCCTACAGGGACCTGGCGACGGTAGCCACGATCTTACGGGGGAAAGCGGTACACCCGGGAGTCAGCCTTGTCGTTGCACCTGGTTCAAGACAGGTGCTGGAGAATCTCCTCCGGGACGGCTACCTTGCCGACCTGATCGCCGCCGGGGCAAGACTCGCAGAAAATGCCTGCGGCTTCTGCATCGGTAACAGCCAGAGTCCCCGGGGGAAAGCCGTTTCGTTGCGGACATCGAACAGAAACTTCCCCGGTAGATCGGGGACAAGAGACGCCGATGTCTATCTGGTAAGTCCCGAAACCGCTGCTGCCGCCGCCGTTACCGGCAGATTCACCGATCCACGTGACCTCGGTATCCCCTATCCGGAAATCAGGATGCCGAAACGTTTTCATATTGACGACAGGATGATCATCAAGCCCGAGGATAAACCAACGACCGTCGAGATATACAGAGGACCGAACATCGGCCCACCTCCCAAAAGTGATCCTCTTCCCGAAACGATTGCCGGTGTGGTTACCATTAAGATAGGGGACAACATTACCACCGATCATATCATCCCCGCCGGTCGTCGGATGAAGTATCGCTCCAATATCCCTAAATATGCCGAATTTGTCTTTGAGCTGCCGGACAAAAGCTTTCCCGAACGGGCGAAGAAAGCAAGAGATGAAGGAAAACACAATATCATCGTGGCCGGGCTTTCCTACGGACAGGGTTCATCGAGAGAACATGCCGCCATCTGTCCCATGTTCTTAGGCGTAAGGGCTGTCATTGCCAGATCATTTGAAAGGATCCATGCGGCAAACCTGATCAATTTCGGCATCGTTCCCCTTACATTCAAGGAAGAAGGGGATTACAATCGTCTCGAACAGGGAGACAGCCTGGAGATACCGGATATTAAAAGGATGATTGAAGAAGACGGGAAGATAACAGTTAAAAATCTGTCGCAAGGGACGTCTTTCGAGGTTGTCTGTAACCTTTCCGCCAGACAGAAAAAAATACTGCCGGCAGGCGGCCTCCTCAACCTCCAGAAACGAGATTATATCTGACGACGGGTCTGCGCTCTAAAAAACTGTTTTACATAACCACACCATCGTTCAATCGTCGTTGAGGATAGCCCCCTTTCATTTTCCATCCACCTCTTAAAAATATAACTAATAATCGGTATTATGTCCCCGAATACCCCCGAATACCACAAAGAATTGCTCGATAAAAAACACTACTTCATCTATAGTGGAAGAAAAAACTGTCTCTACTGTAAAATCTGAACCGCTTCCTGTCAAAACCGAAGCAGAAACTGGCACAGAGAAGACACCAACCGCCATCGGCCGTCGGAGGGAAGAAGGGCGACAGATTTACGAAGGATTTTTATCTTCTCAAGGAGAGGTCTATGAAGGTAACCGTGATGACAACCGAGGAGCTTTATAAATTTTCCTATGACCTGATTGGCTTCAGGAACAAAGTCCTTAAACTGTCCCTATTTTCATCTATTTCACTTGACCCCCCCCTTTCCAAAGGGGGGTAAGAGGGGATTTTCATTGTCCTTTGTGTCGCCATGCGACATGAATGTTTCATATAAAAAGATGACCCCACATTCCGCACTTGCTAATAGGCGAAATGCCAGAAAGAAGGCTGAATAATGCCCATGACTGAAAATGATCTTCAAACAGCCAGGGAGCTGAAAAAACGTGTATCAAAACTTACACCGCTGATTGATTTCCGAATTTTTGGCTCCCGTGCACGTGGCGATGCCGATGATTATTCCGATATGGATATTTTTATGGAATTTGAGACAGTTGACAGACAGTTGAGAAAGAGAGTTAAAAACGCTGCATGGGAGATAACGCTGGAAACCGGGATTGTTGTCACTACGCTTTTGCTCAGTAGGCACGAGATTGAAGATTCTCCCTTACGTTCATCCCCGATTATCCGCGTAATTTTGGAAGAAGGGGTTCCCGTATGACAGATCGTGAAACCATTTTTGGTTACCGCATGAGGCAAACCGAGGAAACACTTTCTGAGGCGGTCAGGATGCTGGAAGCCAGCTTTTCTCCACGCTCAATTGTTAACCGGTCGTACTATGCGATGTTCTATGCGGTTCTGACACTGTTTATCCACTCCAACACACCTCACAAAACATCCAAACATTCCGGTGTTATAGGGATTTTCAATAAGGAGTTCATCCATACCGGGAAGCTTGATGCGCGTTTTGCCCAGATGCTTTATGATCTGTTCGATCAACGCATGGAATCGGATTACAGGGATTTTGCCGAAGTATCTGAGGAAGATGCCCGTAATGCGGTATCAGCAGCACAGGAGTTTGTCACCGCAATCAAAGCGTTGACGGAATATGTATCGGACAAAATCTGAATTCGGGAGGGGGGGGAATTATACCCAATAATGGCATTGACCTGCCGATAATCTGTATTATGTCAATATCACTATCCTTACTTGAACTCAAGAGCTTTTAATGCCACAAAAAATTGCTCGACAAAAAACAGTATTTCATCTATTTTAGGCCTTGGTTCCTGAGCAAACCTTGACAGAAGGTATTTTTTGCTATGAAAAAATCAATTTCATCGCCGGTAATGCCGGTAATA
>MNZP01000115.1 GCA_001873675.1 Syntrophaceae bacterium CG2_30_49_12
TCTGATCCCCGGAGAGGAGTTGAGGCGGCGCCGAGGGGCATAAAGTCAGCATAACCCCTTACGTCCATAGCCTGCTGTGGACATATCTTTACACAACAGTAACACTCCCAGCAATAGGTAGGCTCCTGGTTGTATGCCTTCATCGTATCTTTGTTCAAGACCATTAAATCGTTGGGGCAGATATGCATACATGCCGTCTTATCCTGCCCTTTGCAGCCATCGCATTTCTCAGCAATAACATAACTTGGCATCGTTTTTTTACCTCCTTAAATGATTTATTCTTTCTACTACCGGCTATTTTATTTCCTTCACTTATACCGCTTACCTCCCCTACACCTCCTCTCCAATGTAACTTTATTCTCCACTCCACCCTCTATCTTTAGCTCTGTCGCTTCAAGAACTCCTCCATCACGTCCACTTTCTTTTTCTCCACAATCAGATCAAATATCTTATCCTTTACCTTCCTGGGAAGAAGTTCGATACTCTTGGTTGTGGCGCTGTCGAATTTTGCCGTGGGAAAAAGCTTTAGTATCTTATCCTTCTGTGCATCGTTGGCATAAGCCCTGATAACTTTTAAACCCGCCAGCATCTCCTCACACAGGTTTGCCAGACCGGCGCTTCTAATTTTTTCATACCTCTCCTCATTTACCCAGATATTGATGGGATACTTCTCTTCAGCCATAACGTTACCTCCTCTTTTCTAAGTTAGAAATGCCTAAAGTTAAAACAATTTCTAACTTCCTTAACTTCCCACTTCTAACTTGTAACTTGTAACTTCCTCAAGACAGTGGTGGAATTGTGAAAACAGGTGTTCTTCTTTTCAGATATTCATCTGTAACAAAGGGAGAACCAAAACCATATTTTTCAGCACATTCCATCACCAGATCAAAGACCTCGGGCCTGAATATCAGGCGCGGCGGCTTCACCCCATCATCCACAATACTCCTGATGAGGGTGCCGCTGAATTTCTGCCACTCCTTCCTGTGGTTGCAAAGACCCTCCGAGGTGACCTCTCCGCAGTGGGGGCAGTACAACCAGTTCATGGAATAGACGGGGGTAATGCTCAGGTCATCCCTAACCGATTCCAAGAGTTCATGGGCATCATAAGCTCCATAATAGGTACCAACCCCGGCATGGTCCCTCCCGAACATATGGTGACTCACACCCAGATTTGTTCTCAGCATGGCATGGAATATGGCCTCTTTGGGTCCCGCATATCGCATATCCCAGAAGGTAAGAGATGTCATATGGTTATGGTCCCCAAAATAACCGGACTTTCTCAATTCATCCTGAGTCAGGATGATCGCCTCATCAATATAATCGCCTTTCCGTTTTTCCCCAATGATCGCATTAACCAGCACCCCGACCAGGGGTTTATCAATGGGAAGATCGGCATAGGCTTGCAACCACGCCCCTTTCATAAGCCATTCATGGCCGGTATGGGGTACATTTCTGGTCTGATGGGCCACAACCTTCACCCAACCCTTTTCTTTAAACCTCTTTCTCATTTCCAGGGGTGGAATAAAATAGGGCTCATAAGGTGGATTAATCCTGGGGCGATTCACCAGGGTGATGGGACCACCCAAAAACTTGTTCTTATAGTTACATGTCCTGCTTACCCCTGGATGCTTGGGGTCTCCTGTGCCGTAAACGCACTTGCACATATTAGCTATGTCGTAACCCCAGATCTCCTCCACTTCCAATATAGCCAGGGGGTTATCTTGATAGGTTAAAAGTACGGTATCCCCTTCTTTAACACCGTAATCCGCTATCTCCTGATCACCCATATCAAAGATGATGGGAATGCTCCATACGGTTCCATCGGTTAACCTCATGCTGTTGCATACGGCATCGGCATCGGCTTTATTCATGAATCCTTTTAGGGGCGAAAACCATCCATAGGCAATGTTTATAACCTCATTTGCCATCTGGCTTCCAATGGGAACAGATTTTAATCCCTTAATCTTTTGGACAGCTTCCTTTGGTTGTAATATCCTTTCCACAATCTCTTTGCCGCCATGTCCTATCTCACTCATATTTTCTCTCCTTTCCTCAACATTCTCACCATAATTCCCCGTCCTCAGAATCTCTTAAGGGAAATGGAGATTTTTACACCTCTTCAACGGTTACGGCTCCCTGTTCGCATACCTCCATACATGTTTCACAGCCGATGCACTCATCCTGATTTATTGGATCCGATTTACCATCATCGCCAATCACAAAGACTTCTACCGGACAATTCTCAACGCATGCCCCATCTCCATCACACTTTTCCTTGTCAATTTTTACCACATACGCCATTTCCTCTCACACCTCCTTATGTAATCTATTTTTTTCTCTCTATGTTGATATCTCCTCCTTAACCGTCACAGCTATCTTATAAAGGATGGTAAGGATCAAAAAACCCATCGCCCAGATTCCGAGGGTAATTATTACCTCAGGTCCCGTGGGCGAATATTCAAATACCCTGCCTAAGGGAGAGGGGATAAACCCGGTGATCACGAGACCAAGTCCCTTCTCTATCCAGAGGGAGGCAAAGACCGCTACACAAGTCATTGCGAGGATACCTTCCTTCCTTCGTGTGACAGGGTTAATCAGAAGAATGAGAGAAAGAATGGCAAGTATGGCAGAAGTCCATATCCACGGTACAAGCTTTTCATGCCCCTCCATGCCGAAAAAGAGGTACTCGAAGTGGTGCATGTGTTCCGGTATCTGACTGTAGAAAACGGTAAATATCTCGAGCAGTACGAAAAACACACTGACCGCCACGGCATAGGCAACGATCTTGGCGAGACTTTGTATGGCCTCCTTTCCCGGATCAAACCTGGTAAACCTTCTCACAATAAAGCACATCAGGATAAGAAGAGCCGGTCCGCTGGCAAATGCCGAGGCCAGGAAACGAGGAGCCATAATAGCGGTGAGCCAGAAACCCCTTCCCGGAATACCGGCGTAAATGAAGGCGGTAACCGTATGGATACTGACGGCCCAGGGGATAGAGAGATATATCAGGGGTTTGACCCAGGCCGGTGGGGGCACTGATTTTCGCTCCGAGGCTAAGACGGTCCAACCAATCACAATATTCAGGAGAAGATAACCATTCAAAACAACCATGTCCCAAAAGAGAATGGAGGTGGGAGTCGGATAGAGTAACACGTTAAACGCCCGCGCCGGCTGCCCGAGGTCCGCAATAATGAATGTTAAGCACATCGCCACAGAGGCCACGGCCAGAAACTCTCCCAGGATGGTAATCTTCCCGAATATCTTGTAATTATGCAGGTAATAGGGCAAAACCACCATCACCGCCGAAGCGGCAACACCCACCAGGAAGGTAAACTGGGTAATGTAGAGACCCCAGGAAACATCCCGGCTCATCCCCGTTATCCCCAAACCGTAACTCAACTGCCTGAGGTAAAAATAGAAACCTGCCCCGATAATAATGAGCAACAGCGTAACCAACCCGTAATACTTCTTACTCCCGATAAGCGCCTTCTCTAACATAAGCCCTCACACAATTTACGAGGGTTCAGGAGTTCAGTGGTTCAGGGGTTCAAAACCCTTGAACCTTGAACCTTGAACCATCATACAATATAGTAGATTTGTGGTCCCGTGCCCAACCACGGTCTTCTTCGGATAGTATGATTTGCCCGGAGAATCTCCCTTATTTCCGCACCGGATTCCTTCAGATTACCAAAAACCAACGCCTTTTCCTTACATGCCTCCACGCACGCCGGAATAAGACCCTTGGCGAGCCTCTCCACACAGAAATCGCATTTTTCTACAACCCCCCTCGTCCTCGTGGGAAACTCCGGATTAATCTTCTTAATAAAAGGCCGGGGGTCCCTCCAGTTCAAACTCCTTGAACCGTACGGACATGCAGCCATACAGAATCTGCAACCAATACAGCGATGATAGTCCATCATGACAATCCCATCGCTTCTCTTAAAGGTAGCCTTTGTGGGACAAACCCTCACACAGGGAGGATTATCACAGTGATTGCACAGTACAACAACAGGTTTACCACCTCTGGCGTCGAACTCCTGTTCCTGTTCGGGAAATATCTTCTTATAGGACTCGGTCCATATCCACTTGACCTCGTCCTTGGGATTGCCCAAATCGGGGACATTATGAACACTGTGGCAGGCGACGATACAATCCCGGCATCCTTCCTTGCACTTGCTCACATTGACGGCCATGGCCCATCTTTTCCCCGCCAAGGTATCGGGGGCAGGGGAAGCTTCTACCAGATCGCCTCTTAAAAGGACATCCACAAGAGGTCTGGCGGCAAAACCCAGTATCCCAAGCCCTCCTATCTTTAAGAATCCTCTTCTGTCGGTCTTCATGACTTTTTCTCCTCCGGGACGACGTGGCAATTGAAGCAGGTAGGCGCCACCTCCACGTAGTTGTGGCACTTATCGCAAAAATCAGCCTTATTCACATGGCATTTCAGGCATGTCCTGGATAGACTCATATCATACTTCCTCCCATCAGAGGCCACATATACCCTGTTACCCTCCCGGACAACTGTATTTCTCCATTCATTCAGCAACTGCATGTGATTGTTCCTCATGTACCCCTTGGATTCTACACACTGTTTCTCCTGGGTGACAATCTTGAGGTCAGGCACATACTCTGCCTTTCCTCCTGTTACATTATACCAGATAGGAAAGGTTATTAAACAGAGGAAGATAATTATTCCTGCCACGATCTTAGCTGTATCGTACGTTAGCCCTTACTCCTCCTTTCCTGGCAGCGGTTCACCCCGGAGATTGGTGGTTCTCTCCTTCTCACCTTTCATCACCAGCGCATTCGCTACCATCTCATGAATGCCGGTAACGAGCACCCCGGGAGCCCAGTAGTCACAGACAGGAATAAGAGTTGCCCTGTCAATCGCACACATACAGGCAAGGCGGTTCACCCCGTACTTCTCCTGGACATACCTGACGGCGTTTCCCCTCGGAAAACCCCCTCGTAGCCTCATGTCCAGATTTTCGTCAGTGCCCAGGCCGGCCCCGCCTCCACAGCAGAACGTCTGTTCCTTGATGGTATTTTCCGGCATCTCATAGAAATGGTTACACACATTCCGGATAACATACCGCGGTTCCTCAATTATCCCCATCGCCCTTGCAGGATTGCAGGAATCATGAAAGGTCACAATCAGATTATTATTTCTCCCGGGATCCAATCTCAATTTATTGTGCCTGATGAGATCGGCGGTAAACTCCATGATATGCACCATCTTTGTGGATTTGGTGTTCTCGAACCGTGTTCCCGTAATCGGAGAAGTCGGCATCTCAAGAAAGTCCGCCGGGCCATTCATCGTGTCCATATACTGATGCATGACTCTCCACATGTGGCCGCATTCCCCGCCGAGGATCCACTTCACCCCCAACCTCTTCGCCTCGGCATATATCTTGGCATTGAGCCTCTTGATCATCTCATGGGAGGTAAACAAGCCAAAGTTTCCACCTTCCGAGGCGTATGTGCTCCAGGTATAATCAAGTCCCAGTTCATGGAAGAGCATCATGTACCCCATGCAGGTGTAAGTACCCGGATCGCCAAAGTAATCACCAGAAGGCGTAACAAAGAGGATCTCGGCGCCCTTTTTATTAAGTGGCACATCTATTTTGATACCCGTTATATTTTCTATGTCTTCGGCAAAAAATTCGAGGGTATCCTTGAATCCATGGGGCTGAATCCCCAGGTGATTCCCTGTCCTGAAGCAATTTGCCACCGGCTCCATGGCCCAGTTGATACCCAAACCGAGCAGATGGAGGAGTTCCCTGCCCATCATCGTGATCTCCGCCGTATCAATACCATAAGGGCAGAAGACCGAGCAGCGGCGGCACTCGGTACACTGGTAAAAGTAGTAGAACCATTCCTTTATTACATCGGGGGTAAGTTCTCTCGCCCCGGCAAGCCTTCCCATGAGCTTACCCCCGAGGGTGAAATCCTTTCTATATACCGACCTGAGAAGCTCCGCCCTGAGGACCGGCATATTCTTGGGATCTCCGGAACCGATAAAGAAGTGGCATTTATCGGCACAGGCACCGCATCTCACGCAGATATCCATGAAGAGTTTAAAGGAACGGTACTTATCAAGTCGATCCTTAAACCCTTCCCTGATGATCTCCCTCCAGTTTTCCGGCAGCTTCCAGTCCTCATCGGTTGGTGACCATTCCCTCGGATTCGGCATCCCAAGGATCTTAAGATTTTTCGCCTTTGCAGGAAAGCAATATGTCCCCGGTTTGAATACAACAGGGATATCCATCCACCCGGATCGGGGCGGCTTATGGGCGATTCGCATAAATTCATCCGGTTCAGGAATGTTAGACAGCTCTGATGATGACATCTCTACTCCTTTTCCACTGGTATTCCAGCCGCTTTCATCTTGTCTCTAAATTCGTCTTCATATTCCTCGTATGTATGAACTTTGACAGGGTAATTCCATGGGTTGACATGCCTTTTCATACGGTTGTTATTCGCCAGATTCCTCGTAGGACTGAGGAAGACGCCTCCTAAGTGCATCAGCTTGCTAAAGGGGAAGTACGCCAGCAGGACACTGACCAAAAACAGATGTATGTAAAAGGGAATCCCTATTCCCTCAGGGATAAGGGGATGAAAACTAACCAATCCCATAGCTAATTCCTTTACCTTGAAAATATCTACCTTGAAAAAATGCCGCATCAGGAGACCGGACAGACCAACGCCAATAATCAGAAACAAGGGAAAGTAGTCAGCGGCAAGAGAGATGTAGCGGACCTGGGGGATAAAAACCCGCCTGAGAAAGAGGTAGGTTACAGAGACGAGCATGATTAAACCGCTTATGTAAAGAACGGGTACTCCTATCTCGAAAACCCCGTCAATACCGGCAAAAAGCCCTAACAGGCGCGGCACCGGCTCAGTAAAAAACCTCAAGTGTCTGATGAGAATAACAAGAAACGACCAGTGAAAGGCAAGTCCGGCCAGCCAGAGCCACTTGGCTCCACCGTATACGAGCCTTGGATCATTTTTCAATTCAACTTTCGTGTTTCTGAAGAGGGAGCGAAACAGAAGCACCTCTAGCGCCATCCTCGCGATAACACCCAGTGTGTTGTGCGGACTCTCAATATTATCAGCCTTGATCCAGGGAAGAGATTTCTGCTGTCCGCAGGTCGTGGTTATTCGGAAAGGTACAGGCGATCTCGCCCATCCGACGACACGGCTAATAACCCCCACAATAAAAGTGGCAAAAGCCGCATAGGGCACAACAAGACCAAAGAGGAAATGGAGCTTCCCCATTTCTACACCCATGAAAACAACAAAAGTAAGTATTACCACCGCAAAAAGAGAAAACCATAAACCCATTTGCCGATACCTCACATTTTTTGTTCACATTCCTCTGAAATATCACTTATCAGATTTGCCCTTTTAAGCAAACTGAAGACCCTGTTTCTCACTTCATCTACCCTGATTTCATAGATCTTCTCCCGACACTGCATATAGATGTCGAAGGCGATAAGGGCAAGCTCATCTATGCGGGAATCAAATTTCAGGAGATCCTCATATAATCGTCTTTCGTGAATCTCCATAGCCAACTCCTCCCTGATCACCTTCTTTAAAGAGTAGACAAACGCCACGGCCTGTGAGGGAGAAAAATCCTGGATCGCCCTGATTCTAATAATTCTGTCCAGGAAGGGAGATATTTTCTCGGCATCCAACCCCTCAAGGAGTTCCATATAGAAGGGCTCTATCTCCCGCAGGAGCGTATACCCCACCGGATTGGCAAAGCGATTGCCTTCCTGCTTGAAAAACTTTGCCGCCTCGGGAGGATAAGCCTCCAGGATCATATCGAGCCACCTTTTCGATATGGCAGCCTTCTTCTGTATCAGGAGATTCTTCAACACCATAACGCTCTAAATGTCGAGATCAATCTCCGGTCCCCGGGCCAGGGTATTTCTGACAATACAGTTTTGCCCTGCTCTCAAGACAGCGGAAGAGCGCGGCCCCGGATCCTGCGGGAGAGAGATATCCCCCACAATGCTGGAGATTAGTTTCCTGTTTTCCTCCTCGGCGATTTGAAAGGTCAAATTTAACTCCATCCCTTCGTAAGGGATTTTCGCTGTCTGGCAGTACCTGGCGATGTGAGCGCCAACGCACGATCCCAGGGAGGCTACCAGAAGTTCCGCCGGCGAAGGACCCTGATCAGCGCCACCGGCATCTTCTCCCATATCCACAAGAAACCGATGGCCACGGACACCGACCGAAAAACAGAGCCCACTTTCATGTTTTATAGAAATGAGATCCATATAGAATCTCCTTCCCCAACTCTATAGAATATAGTGAACTAAAGTTTGAAGTGAGCTAAAGTTGGGGAACCTTACCTTAACTTTAGGCACTTTAGGCACTTCCAACTTTAGGCATTCTTCCTATTTATACGCACCCGGTAGGCTTAGAAAGTCCCGCCAGTTTACAGGCGCCTTTTGCCGGCCCTGAAGGAAACATTTCGTATATATACTTCAGGCTAAAGCCACAATCCTTACACAGCTTTCTGATCATGGGAGCAATGCCATACTGGGTATAGTAGTCCCTGATGTAATCTATAAGTTTCCAATGGTCAGCGGTAAGTTCCCCGTCGATACCTTCTATGCCGGCGTAACCCTGCGCAAAATCTCTGTTCCATTTGTCAAGCTCCTGAAGGAAACCATCCTCATCAACCTCGTAGGTCTTTCCTCCAATCTCTAACTGCGGCATATCTTTACTACCTCCTTCTTCTTTTTATTTTTTACTGGTTTCACTAACACAAACTTATAGGGTCTGGCGAAAACAAGCATCCGGCCTTCCCGAATTGCCTGTGACAACTTGTACATCGTTCACCACGATGGGTCGCCCTTCCCAAAATAACTTATCCTCCCTATCTTTATAAAAAAGGGCCTGTTCAAATAAGGCACTGGCCCACCTTTTTGCCCCCGAAGCATGGAGATGAGAATATGTGGCCAGGACATTCTTATAGCACAGGCCATCCTTTCTTCCATTGATACCGTATCCCCGCCTGACATTAAGGGCTAAAGTTAAACTCCCCTCCTCCCCATCGAGGATGTGAGAGTAATGAAATTCATGACCGTGCAGGATCTCCCCTGTCGGAAAGTAAGGATTAGGCACATCAACCTCGAGGATGGTGTACCCATGGCCCTGCGGCCTTCTGTCCAGAACAAAGTTCAAAGGGAAGACCCCCACCATGGGAAACGTCCTCTCCTTCACAATCAGTTTTTCCCCCAGATACATCAGCCCACCGCACTCTGCATAAACGGGAAGTCCTCTCTCCACAGCCTCATGGAGAGACCTCCGGAAACTAACATTAGCAGCCAAAGACTCTGCATGGGTCTCGGGAAAACCCCCTCCAATATAAAGGGCATCTATGGGAGGAAGTTCCTCATCATCAAGGGCGCTGCACTCTACCAGAGACGCCCCCAGTCTTTCGAGGGCTTCGAGGTTATCTGGATAGTAGAACCAAAAGGCAGAATCCCTGATGAAACCGATCCGCGGTTGTCTCGATGTGCAGGCAGGCCAAGCCGCTTCCTCACCCTTCAGATCAGGAAGGGTGAGGGGAGGAGACCCCTCAGCAACCTCCCACAATCTATCTATGTCAATATATCTGGCGGCTATCCGGGCAGCTTCAGCTACGGCCAGGGAAGCTCCTAGGTGTTCGGGCGGCGGCACCAGCCCCATATGTCTTCCCGGAAAGGCTCCCCCGGTTATCCTGGGAACAGCCCCCAATACAGGCACTCCACAACTATCTTCTATGGCAGAACGCACAATCGTCTCGTGGCGTGTCCCTCCGATCCGATTCAGAATAACGCCTTTTATGGCAACCTCAGGATCGAAATGTTGACAGCCGAGGAGCATGGCGGCTGCGGTGCGTGTCGTCATAGAGCAGTCCACGATTAAAATTACCGGCATCTGGAGCATCTTGGCAAGCTCCGCTGTACTGTAACTTCCCTCCCGATTCATCCCATCGAAGAGACCCCTATTGCCCTCCACCAGTACACCATCGGTTTGCGGCAGACGGGCCAAAAAAGAAGAGAAGACCCCCTCTCTTTCCATCAGGAAGACATCCAGATTGTGACAGGGGCGACCGGTAGCCATCCCAAGCCAGGCGGCATCTATATAATCGGGACCCTTTTTAAAAGGAACTATTCTCTTCCCCCTATTGCGAAGGCAAGCCCCCACGCCTACCGTCAAAAAGGTCTTACCTGAGTTCCCCCGCAAGGCAGAGAAAACCACCCTTGGACAGACGATAACCATCTTTCTCTACTCTTCTCCCTCTGCCTCTGCTCCGTGCTGCACACCCGCACCCTTAAGACCAATCATTGTAGTAGAGCCGCTTGACCAGTACTCAAGGATACCTTCAGATACCATCTCATTGACAATCTTCTTTACATCCCTCGGTTTTCTTTCAGGAAAGATATGATTGAAGTCACTCAAATAGAACTTCGTTTTTGCCTTCTTTCCCTTCAGTGTCTCGACGATAAGCTGCTTATCCTCTTCTATGCCCATCTCACACCTCTTTTCTTAAAGAACTTTCAAATCCCCCCTCCCCCCCTTTTCTAAAGGGGGGTGAAGGGGGATTTTTAAAATTTAAACTGTGTGCTGGTACGCCAGGTTGTGTAGGCAAAACGGTAATCGTCAATAAGATGCGCTGTAAACGGCAACCCCGTCTTCTCAAAGAACCTCTCCCAGCCGATCCTCTCGGCCCAGTTACCAAGGCGTTCATATTTTCTCGCATCTTCCATATAGGTATAGAGGATTTTTTTGATTGCAAGAACCGTCTGTGGCCAGCGGGGGGGCTCATTGGGAAGGAAGGGAACCACAACCTTGGAAAACATCGGGGGTTTTATCCTGTTCGAAAGTTTACCCCCTACCAGGATGGCCACACCGCTTCCCTCTTCATCCGCTAAGGGCATAGAGGGACACATGGTGAAACAATTACCGCAGAACATACACCTCTCATTATTAACGGCAACACTCTTTTTGCCATCCACCGTA